>JASLOY010000031.1 GCA_030745255.1 Vicinamibacterales bacterium | reverse complement strand
CTACGCCTTTGTGGGCGCCGAGGTCTCGAGAGAGCTGCTGATCATCGATCTTGCCGACGGCAGTGTGCAGCGCAGACCGTGGCTGGCCGAGCTCGGCCCGACGGCGCTCGCCGTCGTACCGTAGCCTACGTCCGGCCCAGCCGTGAGCATCCGTCCAGTTGCCGGAGCGCGGCGCGGCTCTGGCAAGGCGCGACGAGGAAGCATGCAGGCGGCCTGTGACCGAGAAAGCAACGCCGCCAGACGCGCGCCCCACCCGCCAACTACGGTAAGGCGAAGACAAACAAATTGTTCCCGTTGCTCGGCCGCAGCTCCGGCGTCAGTCGCATGTTGTCGCGCGAGCTCAGCGAGTTCCCGGTACTGGCCACCACATACTGCGTGCCGTCAACGGCGTAGGTGATCGGAAATCCGGTCACAGACGAGCCGAGATTGACCTCCCACAGCACGTCACCGGTCTCGTGGTCAAAGGCCCGGAATCGCCCGTTCCCGTCTCCGCCAAATATCAGTCCCCCACCGGTAGCAACCAGCGACGTCGTACCCGCGCGCTGCTCGTAGGTCCAGACAATCTCTCCTGTCTCAGCGGAAATCGCCTGCACGGTACCGACCTGGTCCGTGCCTGGGGCGATCTGGTCGCGCTTGGCCAGCGCGTACAGGGCCAGCCCCCGACCCGCTTCGGTGGTGGCCAACATGCGGGCGCAAGCGTTGCGAAGCGGATAGTACATCAGGTTGGTCTGAGGACTGTAGGCGCCCGCTTCCCAATCCTTGCCGCCGGTCACAAACGTCGGGCAGACCAACACCTCCTCACCTTCGCGCTCGAAGACGAGCTCGCCATTTTCGGTCACCGCCCCGGTGGCGCCGTCAATGCTGCTGATGACATTCTGCGTCACGGTCGGTGTCGCCCACAGAAATTCGCCGGTCTCCCGGTCCAGGGTATAGACCACACCGGTCTTCCCCGGAATGCCAGTCATGACCTTCCGCACCTCGCCGGCGCGCAGCCGCGGGTTGATCCAGGCCACCTTCGTGGGGTCTGGCGCCACGACCGTGTCGAGCAGAAGTCGTTCGAACGGATGGTCGAGGTCCCAGTGATCGTTCAGATGCTGGTAGTACCACACGATCTCCCCGGTGTCGGCATCGAGTGCCAGCGTCGAGTTGTGATAGAGGTGCGTGTTCTCGGTCCCACCGATCAGGAACTTCGGCGCCGGGGAGGTCACCGACGTTCCGATGTAGAGCAGATTCAGCTCTGGGTCGAAGCTCGGTACCATCCAGGCGCCGACATGCTTGCGCTCTTCGAACGGCACGCCGCCCCAGGTCTCGTCCCCCGGTTCGCCCGGAGCCGGAATCAGACGCCGGCGCCACAGCTCCCGGCCGTTCGTCGCATCGTGCGCCACGATGACGCAGGCGTGTGGCCCGCCTTTTGGCGCACAGCTTCGACCGGAGATGACCTTGCCATTGGCGATGATCGGCCCCGATGTCTGATTCGCCGGATGAACCGTGTAATCGAGTATCTGGGTCTCCCAGACCAGCTCGCCCGTCGTCGCGTCGAGGGCAAAGACGTATTCGTCGGCGCTCGTGTCGATGATGAGGTTGCCGTAAATGGCGAGATTACGGTTGGTGTCGATGAGGCTGGCGATCATGTAGTCGGCCAGATCGTCAGGCCGGTCGCGCCGGTACTCCCAGATGAGATCGCCGGTCCCCGCGTCGATCGCCTGAATGACATCTCTGGGGTTCGGCATGTACATCACGCCGTTGTAGACGAGCGGCGTACCCTGCTGCAGGCCCCCGGCGCCGAGCGCACGGGTCCAGACCATGCGGATGTCGTCGACATTGTCGCGGTCGATCTGGTCGAGCGGGCTGTAGCCCCAGCTATCGAGCGTGCGTCGCCACATGAGCCAGTCGTCGGCAGGCGGATTCTGCAGAATCGTGTCGGTGATCGGCACGAACTCGGATGACGACTGGGCAGCGGCCGTCCGAACCACGGACATCCCCAGCGCGAGGATGATGGCGACAACCGACAGCGTACGGAACATCAGGCCGTGTGCGTACATCTCTGCTCCTTTGAACACAGGGCTCACAGGCTTGCCCCGGTGAACTGTGCCGCTGGAGGTCCTAGCTTAGCGGCAGACGGCAGGAGCTTCAACGCACACGCTATCATGGGCGCCCAAGGACGTCCTCGGACTCACGGGAGACCAGTTCCATGTACGACCTCTCAGGCAAGACCGCCATCATCACCGGTGCCGCCGGGCGGCGCGGTATCGGCCGCGCCATCGCGATCCGGCTCGCCACCGACGGGGCGAACGTGGTGGTCACCGACATCGAGAAGCCGCCCCTGCCCGCCGACGAGGCGGTCAACTGGCGCGGCCTCGACAGCGTGGTCGCCGAAGTCGAAGCCGCGGGCCGGGGCGCACTCGGTCTCTACTCCGACGTCTCGGACGCCGCCCAGGTGGCCGACATGACCAGGCAGACGATCGACCGCTTCGGACAGATCGACATCCTCGTCTGCAACGCCGGCTCACGCCCGGGCCCCGACCGACGTCCGGTCGTCGATCTCGACGAGGACGCGTTCGACGAGGTCCAGTGGGTGAACGTGAAAGGCACCTTCCTGTGCTGCCGCGCGGTTGGTCGTCACCTGACCGAGCGTGGCGGACCCGGCAAGATCATCGTCATCTCGAGCCAGGCTGGCAAACGAGGGTATGCGCGCTACGCGGCCTACTGCGCCTCGAAGTTTGCGCTGGTGGGCTTCACCCAGGCGCTCGCCCTGGAGATGGCCCCGCTCAAGGTCAACGTGAACGCCATCTGCCCGGGTCTCGTCGACACCGAGCGGATCGGGTTCATCGCCGAGGGTCTCCGCCCGGAGGGCGTGAGCGCCGAAGAGCACCGTCTCGCCATGCTCGACGCCAATCGGCGCACGGTGCCGCTGGGTCGCACCGCGGTGGCCGACGACGTTGCCGACACGGCGGCGTTTCTCGCCTCGGAGCAGTCCGACTTCCTGACCGGTCTCGCCGTCAGCGTGTCGGGCGGGAAGGGGATGGACTGAGGCCGGCGCCGGCCTTCAGGGCCGGTCTGGCAGCGCGAAGACGTAGAGTGCGTTACCGCTCTCGGGTGTGAAGATCTCCGGGCTCAGCGTCGCAGAGATCGCCCGAAACAGTCCAAGCCCGGTCGGCACCGCCACATACTGCTTTCCCCCCGCCTCGAAGGTCGTCACATACCCGTGCGCGGCATGTCCCAGGCGCGTCTCCCACAGCACATCACCCGTGGCGACGTCGAAGGCGCGAAACCTTCGGTCGACGTCACCAACGAAAACGAGTCCACCGGCCGTGGTGACCGCCGAGGTCAGGAAGGCCGCGCGCTGCTCTCGGCTCCACAGCTCCTCCAGGGTGCGAACGTCGTAGGCGGCGAGCTTGCCGACGTTGTCGTTCGTGCCCGGCATGTGTCGAATCTGGGGAATGCCGGCGACACCGCCGCTGCCCTCGACCAGATCCACCGGACGACCGGTCATCGACATGCACATCCGCTGCAGGGGAATCACGAGCGCGCCGGTCTCCGGGCTGAAGGCCGAAGCCTGCCAGTTGTGCCCGCCGTAGAGCCCCGGACAAGCTTCCACGGTATCGCCGACTCGAGCGTCCCGGATGTCTTGCCGGTAGCTCACCCGCCCGGTTTGCATGTCGATCGTCTCGAAGATGTTCTGGAAAACGGTCTCGCGGACGTCGAGAAACTGCCCGGTCCGCCGGTTGAGCTTCCAGAGCAGCCCATCCTTCGCCGTGGTAAACAGCAACGGCTGGCCATCGACGTCGATCAGCACGCGCTCGTAGACGCTGTCCAGATCGAGCGTCTCTGCCGGGACATGCTGGAAATACCACTCGACCTGGCCGGTGGCAGGCCGCAATGCGAGTGTCGAATTTGTATACAGCGCGTCGTTGCTGGTCGACAAGCCGCGGCTGGCCGCCACCCACGGTTTGGCCTGCGCGGTGCCGATGTAGAACAGGTCCAGATCCGGGTCGTAGCTGCCAGGAATCCAGCTATCGCCCCCACCCCGCAGGTGCGGTGGCATGTCGCCCCAGGACCCGCTGTTGGGGTCGCCCGGTAGGGCGATGGTCGAGGTGCGCCAGAGCTCTTTGCCCGTCGCCGGGTCGTGCCCCGTGATGAAACAACCGTCGTCGGTGAACCGCTCGCAGCCGTTGATGCCACTCACCACCACCCCGTTGGCAATGATCGGCGTGCTCGTCTGCGTGTACCCCTGCGTGTAGTCTGCCTTGACCGTTCGCCACACCTGGTCGCCGGTGCGCGCGTCGATGGCCACGATCGCCGCGTCGTAGGTCGACAGAAACACCTTGTCGTCGTAGAGCGCAAGCCCGCGGGTGGCGCCGACGCCGGTCAACGCGTCGCGCGGCACGTCGTAGCGATACTCCCAGATGGGTTCGCCGGTGGCGGCGTCAATCGCCTGCACGACGTTTCCGGGGTTGGCCAGGAACATCACGCCGTCGTGGACGACCGGGGTCGTCTGGTTGACGCCGTTGCGCATCGACAACACCCACGCGAGACGCAGCTCGACGACGTTCTCGCGCGTGATCTGGTCGAGCGGGCTGTAGCCGTGGCTGTCGAGCGTGCGCCGCCAGGTGAGCCAGTCGCCGGCCGGGGGCTGGCGCAGCAACGCGTCGGTCACCGGCGTCAGCCCGGTCGCCTCCCGGTCGCCAAACCGCACCGTACGGCCTCGAGGCTCGTCTTCCACTGCCGCCGCCGGCGCCGCCTCGGCCACCGCCGTCTCGTTGCCCCCGTCCGCCTCGAAAATGAGCGTCACGATGCTCCGGTAGACGTCGTCCCCAAGCGACCCCGCCCGCCCGGGGGGCATCTCAGCTCGAACGAACTCCAGCAGGTCGTCGGCGCTACGCTCACCCCACACGCTGCTGAAGCTGACGCCGCTGAGGGCTGGTCCGTGGGCGCCGCCCTGAAACCTGGTGCCGTGGCACTCGGCACACGATTCCTCGTAGGCGGCTTTTCCCGCCGCCGGCTGTCCGGCCGCCATCGGCGCAAACGCACTCAGGCCGATCCCGATCCCGAGCACCACACATACACGGGCACGCGCTGGCGCGCCCCGTCTAAAACCATCTCGATGCATTTCATTCCCCCGTGAGAAGCGCGCCGACTTGGTCACGCCCCTTATACACTGCCGCACCGCCAGAGACACCCGTTTTTGCCGCGAGCTGCCACCCGTGCACATCGGATGACCGACATCGCCGAACACAGAATCACACCGGCATCGTGCATACTCTTCCTCATGAAAACGATGCTGGGCGACAGAATGAGACGGACCCCGATCACACTGCTCCTGGTTGGTCTCCTCCTCCCGTCCATCGGATGGGCACAGGGACTGGCGACGGTCGCACCGACTTCCGTCGGTCTCTCAGAGGAGCGACTCGACCGGCTCGCGGCGATCGTCCAAGGCTATGTCGACGACCAGGCCGTCGCCGGCGCCGTCACCCTGGTCGCACGCCGAGGGGGCCAGGCGCACATCCGTGCCTACGGCATGGCCGACCGTGAAGCCGGCACACCGATGCGACCCGACAACATCTTCCGCATCGCGTCGATGACGAAACCGGTTACCAGCGTCGCGGTCCTGATGCTGTACGAGGAGGGGCACTTCAAGCTGAACGATCCAATCGGACAATATCTGCCGGCGCTGGCTTCGCTCGACGTGCTGACCACTTCTGACGACGGCGTTACCTTCACACGCGTGCGGGCCGAGCGACCGATCACGATCCGTCATCTGCTGACGCACACCTCCGGCATCGGCTACCGCTTCTTGGGAGACCTCGGGGGCACCCCCAAGCTGGGCGCCCTGGCTGAACTCTATGGCGAAGCAGGCGTCGCAGACGGCCTGGCCGAGCACGACGGCACCATCGAGGAGCTGGTGAATAGACTGGGCGACCTACCACTGCTGCATGAGCCGGGCGCGGCCTTCAGCTACGGGCTCTCCGACGACGTCCTGGGTCGTCTCGTCGAGGTCGTCTCCGGCACGACACTTGACGAGTTTCTCCGCACGCGTCTGTTCGAGCCGCTCGGCATGGACGACACCTTCTTCTATATCCCGAACGCAAAGGCCGGCCGGCTCGCATCGGTCTACACGCCGGGCGCCAGCGGGATCGCCAAGGTCGACGGCGCCGTCGAAGGCACGCACCTCGTCTACTCGTCGACCTACTCGACCGGTAATCAGCGTCGCAATTTCTCGGGTGGCGCCGGTTTGTCGTCGACCGCGCACGATTACTCGCGCTTCCTGCAGATGCTGCTCAACGGCGGCACACTCGACCGCGCCCGCATCCTCAGCCCGATGACCGTCGCCTTGATGACGACCGACCACATCGGCGACGTGCCGGTGGGCTCCATCGTCCAGCCGGGCAGCGCGGGCTTCGGCTTGGGAGTGGCAATTCGTGGCGACCCCGGCAAGGACGGTGAGCTCGGCTCGGAGGGGGCCTACTACTGGAGCGGGTTCTTCAACACGACGTTCTGGGTCGATCCCTCCGAGGAGCTGATCGGCCTCCTGATGGTCCAGGTCTTCCCGGGAACGTCCGACATCCAGGAACGATTCCGGATCATGGCCTACCAGGCGATCGCGGAACGCGACGGAGGGCGGTAGCGCGACGGGCTACAATCCGCGCAAGCCTTCGGTCAGCTCGATGTAGGTGCCCCACGGGTCGGTCAAGAACGCAAACCCGATGCCACCGGAGCTCCGGCCGTAAGGCACATCGAACGTCACCCCTTTCGCCTCCAGCTCCCGACAGAACCCTTCGAGGTTGATTACCTCGAAGCCGATGTGGTCCAGCATGCGCCCCCTGGTGGGAGCTCCGCCCGCGTCTGGATTGTAGGAAAAATTCAGGTTGATTCCGGGCAAGTCGACCGCGTCGTAGCGCCAGCGCATACCGGGGACACCGCCGAACATCATGTCGTACCAGGCCTGCGCCTCGTCCACCGCGTCGTCGATCAAATAGAAATGAAGGTGATGCGCGATGATCGGCGCCGTCACGGGCTCGTTGTGACGCTGCGCTACCGCGTCCGCTGCGCCGCCCTCGACCGTGAAGGTCAGGTTCGTTGCCGTGTCATCGAACAGCTCGATCCGTTCGCCTTCTGGCGAGAAGACGTTTGTCACGCCCGAACCCGAAGACTCGAACTCGAACCCGGCCGCGGCAATGGTGTCCAGCGATCGCACCCTGAACGCCATGTGATTCACGACCGACCCCTCGGTGCCGCCCGATGACTCGCCCTCGGAGAGGAACACGAGGACGTCAGGAAACTTCACCACCCTCGTCCCGCCGAGACGCGTGGCCTCGCCGCCAAGCGCCACCCAGAATCGCGTGTTGGCTTCGACATCCCGCACCTGGTAGTGGAGATGCCCCATGGCCACGCCCGAGGCATTCGGCTGTGAGAGTTGTGCCGACGTCGGCTGCACCAGCCCCGCTGCCAACAGGGCCAGCGCGCAGACGAAGACGCGCGTGGTAGGCATGGTCGCTCCAGGTCAACAGTCTACCCGCGTTTCGGAGCGACGCGACGTTCGAGCTGAGATCTGAAGGAACCTGCCAGGCGGGGGTCAGCTCCGGGCGGCTCCAACGACGGATTCCCGGAACCAGACTGTCGGTTGTTCGACGCGCCGTGACGAATGCCCGTCTGAGCCCGGCACCCGCCACGGCGTCCGTGGATTCACCGCCGCCTTCGGCGGTGACTGCCAATGTTTGAGGCTACCGGTTCAAAACGTCCTCTCGGGTCGAGCCGGCGATCGCCATCACCTCGCCGATCTCGCCTTCGGGCACGCCCAGCTGCACCAGTGTGGCCTGGAGGTTCTCGGCCACCGCGCCGAAGTGCTCGTCGCGCAGATTCAGGTGCTTGTGCGCCTCGCGCATGTCTTTACCGGTGTAATTGACCGGTCCGCCGAACGCGTAGGCGAGGAACTTCTTCTGCTTGCCACGCTGCTCGGCCATGTCCACGCCATCGAAGAACTGCCGCAAGCGCTCGTCGGCCAGCACCTTCTCGTAGAAAATGTCCACAGCGGCGTTGATCGCGTCCTTGCCGCCCAATCGCCCATAGAGGCTCGGCTGTGCGTCCGTCTCCGGCATCGTCTCACTTCCTTTCATTGTTTCGCGCTCTCCGCCAAGCGCCCAAAGAATTTCCTTCGCTGCATCTTGCCAAATCCATGCCGGAACGAACTGCAGTCGCGAACCGAACGACGGCGTTCGCCAACGGAATTCCGTCGTCGCCACTCAGCGATGTCCAACGGTCTCGTCACCGGAGACCGGGGGGCTCGGTTTCATTCAAGACTTCAGCGCAGGCGTCAACACGGGTCCGGTACGGTCTTCGACCTCGC
Organism: Vicinamibacterales bacterium; assembly: GCA_030745255.1. GTDB lineage: Bacteria > Acidobacteriota > Vicinamibacteria > Vicinamibacterales > UBA8438 > NP936. Next base: position 6,297 of record JASLOY010000031.1, on the reverse strand, counting down.
GCCGGCGACGCCGGGCCAGATTCAGATGATTGAAAACCGGGAAGGGTATGTCGGACTCGATTCGGGCGACCCGTTCAACGCGACCACCACGGTCTGGTCGCACCCGAACTGCTGCACTGCGACCCGCTACGCGGGCAGCTCACTATGGAACTGGACACCCTGCTACAGGCGAACTTATCGGGCGGCTGCCTCTTCGGCCCGCGCGCCGCCCAGCATGATCGGCATCGAGTAGTTGCCTTCATGACAGGCGAACTCGAACATTGGCTCCGGATTCAGACGTAGCGGCACCGACGCGGTCCAGGAGCTCGTCCAGGTCTCCGGGTCGGTCACGGTGAACTCGTACTCCAGCGTGTCGGTATCGACCCGGGTGAAGCGCTCGACCAGCCGCGCGCTCGCCGTCGTGCCTCTCCACCTCCGCTTGGGGTCGAAGTTGCGGGTCTCGACCACCAACGTGTCACCATCCCAATGCCCGCGCGAATCGCCCGACCACTGAAGCACGTCGGGGTCCAGGTGCGGGGTCCCGTCGAGCGGGATGACACGCGACGTGTGGACCATCTCGGTCATGACCACGACATGGTCGGGGGTCTGGAAAAGCTGCATGTTGTTGTTATACGCGCTTGGCGTAAAGGGCGGGCCGGCGTTGAAACCCAGGATGCACCGCACGCCGGCACTGTAGTCCTCCGGGTTGTCTGCCGGATGTTCGTCCGCATACTCCCGTCGCACCCGGCCTCGCTCCCGGGCGGCCGGCGTCTGCGATGGATACCGGCCGTTGGGTGGATAGATGATGAGCGATGTGCGGTTGGTGTCGATGGTCCTCGTGCCCGAGTCAATCCAGAACTGGTTGTAGGACCCCGGAGCTTCTCCCGCGCCCCGCCGGTCCACATTCTCACCGGCCTCGGTGCGCTCTGCCGGCTTGTTCCAGAGACGCGCTTCCCGGTCGACGGCGGCCTGGTCGAGCGCCGCCGCCTCTTCCGCGGTCAGGAACTCTCTGTCGCCATACCGCTCCGGCCGCTGCATCGGGGTGATAGTGCGAAAATCCCAGACGCCCTGGAGATCCGGTGCTCCCCACGCCGTGCGTGGTGCCTCTGACTGCGCGACAGCCGGTGTCGCCGCCAGTGATGCGAACCCGACCACGACAGCCACGGCCACGATTGACACGAGAACTCGGTGACTCATCTGCCCTCTCCTCTATCACGCATGTTTCCCTGACCCGAGCTGCCGTCCTGGCGGCGCCGGTCAACACCGTTACATACCGATGGCCTCCGACCGGCCATACGTCTTCCGCGTCGTGCTCCGCCTGACCGCCCCCCGACACGGCGCGAGGCATGCCCGCCGTGACACGAACGCATCGCCAGCGGGCCAGTAGCCGATTGTAGCGCAGCGTTCAGCCATCACGGGGAGAGTGGGGAGACCACCACTCGAAACCCGCGCGTACCGAAACGGTTGTCGGGATCGTACCTGAAGCGGTGGGCGGCGCGGAGGCCCACCGCGCCGAGGTAGAAATACCCACCACGCAACACCCGACGGATGGTCGGTGGCGCGTCCACATTCTCTCGACCGTCGTCCGGCTCATAGGGATACCTGAATTGAGGTCGCGCGAGATCGGCCCCCCAGAGGCTGCGCGTCCACTCGAGGACATTCCCGGCCATGTCGAAAACCTCGTACGGGCTCGCCCCAGCGGGGTAGCTGCCTACAGCCGTGGGTCCTGAGCCACCGTAGTTCGCCCGCGTCGAATCTGCCCGCGTGTCCCCCCAGGGATACCTCCGTCCGTCGGTCCCCCGCGCCGCCTTCTCCCACTCCGCCTCGCTCGGCAAGCTCACCCGCCAACCCGGCTCTTCGTCGTCGCCATGCAGACGACTGGCGAGAACTGACGGGGTCCCGGTCCAACCACGCAGCCTATCCGTGAGCCAGGCGCAATAGGCGACAGCGTCGGCCCAGGTCACGAACCGGACCGGATGATCCGCTGGCCCCGACAGGCTCCTCGGGTCGGCCTGATAGCCGGTGTCTCTCGCAAATGCGACAAATTGTGCCACTGTGACTTCGTACTTGCCGATGAAGTACTCCGGCAGCGTCACCGAGTGCTGCGGCCGCTCACCATCGTCACCCTCCGGTTCTGCGATGATGGTTCCCATGGTAAAAGCCCCGGCCGGAATCTCGATGAAGCCGAGCAGCGGATCGTCCGGAAGACCCCACGGGTTGGTGAGCGTGTCGGCCTGCGCAGCGCTCGCCTCGGGACTACCCGGCTCGATCGCTGGGAGGGCTCGCTCAACGGTCGCCGCTGGGGGCTGTGCGTACACACTCAACGAGACAGCCAGGAGACCGAGGACGCTCGGAACGATGTGCTTCATGTCAGTGGCTTTCGTCTCTGTAGAGTCATTCTACCCTTACATCGAAACGGTCGGTCGCCGTCACGTCCGTGTGAGCCCCCCAGAGCCGCGCGGACGTCACTGGCCGTCTCAGCTGTCATTTAGGCTCCACCCTTCGTATCATGACGGATGCCGATGCGAGTGCCATCCTGTGTTGTCGTTGCTGTGTTGTCCTCGACGGTGGGTCTGGCTGCCGCCGATGGCGAGGAGTCGTATCAGACTCGGTGCGCGCTGTGCCATGGCGGCGATGGCGCCGGCTCGGACCGGGCCGACTCGATTCTTCTGACAGTGTCCGCCTCGGCGACGGATCGGCTCGCGACCATCGTCACCGAAGGGGTGCCCGAAAAGGGAATGCCGGCAGTCGAGATTCCCACCGACGAACTTGCACCCCTCATCACCTATCTCAAGCGCTTGGCGATCGAGGCCGGACCCGCCGCGCGCGACCCACGAGCGCCGCGGCCGCGCAGCGGGTCGCTGCCGCTCGCCGCCGGGCGTGAGCTCGACGGTACCATCCTCAACGAGAGCGGGTTCGATGCCCAGCTCCGCACAACCGACGGCACCCTTCACCTGCTGCGGCGCGACAACGACGGCTTCCGCGAGCCGACAATTGAGCCGTACGCAGACTGGTCGTCATACAACGGAAGCGACAGCGCGAACCGTCACAGCCCCCTCGACCAGATTGACCGCAACAATGTCGAGCACCTGACCGTCCAGTGGTTCTTTCCGATTCCCGACGTCCCGATGATCGAGGGCACGCCGGTGGTCGTCGCCGGCGTGATGTATGTCACGAGCGTGAACCAGGTCTATGCCCTAGACGCGACAACCGGACGGGAGATCTGGCGGTACTCGCAACCGCGCACCGAGGGGCTCGTCGGCGACCCGGCCATCGGGCTCAATCGCGGCGTCGCCGTGCGCGAACAGCTGCTGTTCACCGTTACCGACCACGCCCACGTCATCGCTCTCGATCGGTTCAGTGGCGAGCTGGTGTGGGACGCCGAGATGGCCGACTACCACGACCACTATGGCGCCGTCGCCGCTCCGCTGGTGGTCGACGACCTGGTCATTGCCGGCATCAGCGCCGGCGACACCGGGCTGCGCGGGTTTCTGGACGCCTATGACGCCACCACGGGTGAACGGGCCTGGCGCTTCTGGACCATCCCGGCGCCCGGCGAGCCGGGTTCCGAGACCTGGGGCGACCCTGAAGTGCTCAGGCGTGGCTGCGGCGCGACCTGGCTCACCGGTAGCTACGACGCCGAGCTCGACCTGCTCTACTGGTCGACCGGCAACCCCTGCCCCGACTTGAACGGAGACCGACGCCCGGGCGACAACCTCTACACGAACTCGGTGCTCGCATTGAAGCCGACGACGGGCGAGCTCGACTGGTTCTTCCAGTTCACCCCGCACGACACCCACGACTGGGACGCGCAGGAACCGCTGCTGCTGATTGACGACATGTTCCGAGGCCGCCCGCGCAAGCTGCTTCTGCAGGGGAACCGCAACGGCTTCTTCTATGTCCTGGACCGCACCAATGGCCAGTTCCTGCTTGGCGAACCGTTCGTGAACCAGACCTGGGCGGCCGGCATGGACGACTCGGGCCGCCCCATCGTGCTCCCCAACACCGACCCGACTGAAGACGGCACAGACGTCTGCCCCGCCATCCGTGGCGCCACCAACTGGTGGGCGACCAGCTACCACCCGGGGACGCAGCTGTTCTATCTGCTCGCCCACGAGTCGTGCATGACCTACACCAGTAACGACCAGGACTGGCAGCAGGGCCGGAGCTGGCTGGGGGGCACGGTGCGGCTGGCGGACGGCTCGCCGAACCAGAAATATATCCGCGCCATCGACATCCAGACCGGGGACATTGCCTGGAGCTACGCCCAAACCGGACAGGCGCAAACCTATTCAGGCGTGCTCTCGACCGCCGGCGACCTGGTGTTCTTCGGAGAAGACAGCGGCGCCTTCGCCGCGCTCGATGCCCACACGGGCGAGCCGCTCTGGCACTTTCAGGCCAACCAAGACTGGAAGGCGTCGCCGATGACCTACATGGTGGGCGGCCGGCAGTATGTCGCGATCGCCTCGGGTCTTGGCTTCTGGGCGTTCGCGTTGCCGCAATGAGCAGCGCGTCCACATCAAGCGGAGAACCGATGCGATCCTTCCACACATCCGTCCTCGCGCTAGCGCTGTTGAGCACGCTCGGCTCGAGCGCCACGGCCCAGACCGTCCGTGTCGAGCGGCTGCTCGACAGGCCGATCATCACGCCCGAGATGGACGGCTCGATGGGCAGCAACATCGCCGGCCCGTCGCTGATCCGCGTGCCCGACTGGATCGAGAACCCGCTGGGACGCTACTACCTCTACTTCGCCGACCACCGCGGCACCTACATTCGACTGGCCTACGCCGACGACCTGACCGGCCCTTGGACCACCCATGAGTCAGGCACGCTGCAGCTCTCCCAGTCGCACTTCCCCACCACCTGTCCACCGTGCGGACCGGAAGGCGCCTACGCACATGTCGCCTCACCGGACGTGCACGTCGATGACGCCGGGCGACGCGTCGTGATGTACGTCCATGGGCGCGATGTCGGGCGTCAGCTCACGCGGGTCGCGGTGTCAGAAGATGGCCTGCGATTCGAAGGCAAACCAGAGGTGCTCGGCCGACCCTACTTCCGGGCATTTCGCCACGACGGTTTTGTCTACGCGCTGGCGATGCCGGGCGTGTTCTATCGGTCGCGCGACGGGCTCACCGACTTCGCAGAAGGTCCGCAGCTCTTCACACCCGACATGCGGCATGCGGCCCTCCTGCGTCGTGGCACGCGGTTGTTCGTCTTCTTCACCCAGCGCCGCGACGCGCCCGAGCGGGTGCTGGTCTCAACCATCGACCTCGGCGACGACTGGATGCGCTGGCAGGAGTCGACGCCAGTCGAAGTGCTCCGCCCCGAGCGCCCCTGGGAAGGGGCCGAACTGCCAGTGGAGCCGTCACGTGGCGGCTCGATCGACGTCCCGGCCAACCAGCTACGCGACCCCGCCATCTTCGAGGAGAACGGCCGCGTCTACCTGCTGTACTCGGTAGCCGGCGAGCGCGGCATCGGGCTCGCCGAGGTGCACGTGGACCCGTGAATCGGAGCGACCAAGTCGGTGCACGGTGTGGCGCGCCGACTCACCCGCTACTGCGAGACTCCTCGTGAGACGCTGCGACGTCCTCGAGCATTTGTTGCAGCTCGGCCTCGGGGAACCACTGCCCGCGGACCATCACGCCGGCTCGATGAGTGGTATGGGCGATGTCCTCCAAGGGGTTCCCGTCGAGGAGAATCAGGTCCGCGATGTAGCCGACCTTGACTGCTCCAAATTCGTCGGCCAGGTCCATGCCAGGAGCATCGTCGACCATCAGCGCGAAGTTGTAGTCCTCGAGATGCTCGATGGAAGACGGCCGCAGAGCGAGGGCGGTCTGATTCACGAGAACAACTTCCCGGTCCATAGGGACGACGTTGACTCCGACGAACGCCACGTGCGCCGGTTCCCGCCCGGAAGGTGCGTCGTCTTGCGGGAGTGAACAGCCGAGCGCTGACGCAACCAGGAAAGCCGGCAGCGACCACCGCGTCAGCTCTAGGAGTCGACCGGCTCGAGGGCGATTGCCCATCGCATGGTCACGTGGTGAGAAGACCGGGGCACCCGCACCGGCGAACCGCTCCGCCACACTGCCTTCAGTCTTTCAACTCGTAGAACATCACGCGCGGCGACCCACTGGTCACCGACGACGCGTGCGTGGTGCCGGCCGATATGAACACGACGTCCTCCGACGCGTAGGTCGTGGTGTCTTCCGAACCATCCGGCTCCCGCTGGCGAATCGTTCCACCGTCGACGAAGACCGCTACCGTGTCCCGAGTGTGCACATGGAGCGGCACGTCCTGACCGGGTGACCAGCTGACGTC
>JASLOY010000319.1 GCA_030745255.1 Vicinamibacterales bacterium | reverse complement strand
CCGTTCGGGTCGTCGATACGTCCGTCCACGCCGCGGCTGTGGAAGCCCATCGGATACGGCACCCGCATGACCACCCAATCGCCGGTTTCCGGCATCAGCGCCAGCAGTGAATCGGAGCTCGACCCGTTGGCGATCGGCACGTTCTCCCCGAGCCCGAGCGTGTTGAACTGGTCGACCCAGTTGTAATAGTGGAAGTCGGTGCCGATGTTGGTGCCCTTGAAGTTTGGACCCGGCGCCTTGTACAGGGTCCAGCCCTCGTCGCACTGTCGCCCGCCCCTGACCTCCGAACCGCCGAACACCGTGCACTTCGAGCGGTCGAAGCTGGCGAAGTGGCTGCTGCCGGCCAGCGCCGCCCAGAGCACGCCGTTGCGGTCGACGTCGAGCCCCCGGGTTCGATAGCCCTGCTCGGCGGGCACCGTGTACAGCTCGGTCATGCAGGTCTCCGGCGGGTCATCGCCACGATCGAGCCTGATCAGCTTCCCCGGAAAGTCGTCCGAGACCGCCCATACCGCGTCATCGAGAGGGTTGGTGATGACTGCGTAAGCCCCGACCAGCACCCGGGTGTCCAGCGCAGGGTCGTAGGTGGCGTCTTCGCCCCGTCGGGCCGGTTCGTTCCACGGTCTGGTGATCGTGCCGTCTCCGTTGGTGTCGATGACCGTTGGGCACCAGCCCTGGGACGCTCGCTCGTCACCGGTCTCGTCGTACATCTTCGTGTCGAGCCAGCCGATCACCTGACGGTCGCCACTGAAATAGAGCGTGTTGTTCTCGTCCTCGGCGAACTGCAGGTGGTGGGTGCCGAAGCAAGTGTGGATCAGCACGAACTTCTGCGTTTCCGGATCAAAGTAGCCGGTGTGGCGGCCGGCCCGGTTCATCGGGAAGTTCTGCGCGAAACCGTTGTCCGAGCCGGCCTTGCACCAGTCCGGGTTGTCGGTTCCCTGTACTCGCGTGGTCAGCCAGACCCGGCCGTGCTCGTCCAGCATCGGGTTGTGCGGGTTGGCTGGGTCGTTCCAGACTGCCTCCTCGCCGAAGTCGCGCCAGGGTCTGAAGCCTTCGGTTTGGAACATCGACGGCACGGTCTCCCGGTCGACGCGCAACGGGATTTTCAACATGGTCGACTGGTGGATGTTGGGATCGGTGATCAGCAGGTAGTCGTTGCCGATGTCCACGCCGTAGATGGGGCCATTGGCGTTCACCTGTGGGTTCCGCTTGTCGGTGGCGATCTCGTCGTGGACGAAGGCGACATTGTCACCCCAGTTCCACTGAGTGAGGACCACGTTGCGCTCGATGCCCTGCGGCCGCGGTGGCGGCGGGGGCACCTCGCCCGCCGCAATCCGGTCGCTCCAGTCCGCCACCATCTCGAGTCCGCGAGGCCGGCCCCACTGGGTGATGAAGCTGCTCATCAGCGAGCCGCGCTGTCCGCGGCGTGTCCGGTCGTCCCAGGCGGCGGTCGTCGAATCGAACTGGTCGAGGTCCGGCACCACCCGGGTCCGCTCGTTGCCAACCTGGTGGCAGCGCTGGCAACCCTTGAGCACGTTGATCCACTCGTCCTGGCTGGAGAGTGCCTCGTTGATGCCGTTGCCGTCATCGCCGGTGCCAGGAAATTCGTGCGCGGCGGGCAGGTCGATCAGCGACAGCCAGTAGGTCGAGGGATAGACCTGTGCGGCGTCCTGCGGCGTCGGCGCCACGGTGGCCTGTAACGCGAGGTCGGCGCCGGGCGACGCGTCGGTGTGTCCGGAGTCCACCAGGCCGTAGCCGCGGACCCAGACCTCGAATGTCGCCTCCGGCAGCTCCGGCAGCAGGAAACGTCCGTCGTCGTTGGTGACGACGATCTTGCGATACACCGTCTCGAGATCATCGGTCTCGGCAATCACCCAGACACCGGCCTCCGCGCCGTCACTGCTGGTGACCGTGCCGGTGATGACCCCGCTGTTTTCCTGCGCACTGACCCCGACCCATGCTGGTGAGCAGAGCCAGACAACGGCAAGACCAAGCGCAACGACGAGTCCCACGGTTCTTCGCATCATTCCTCTCCGGTTCTCCGGCCTTCCCCGATGATCCGGGTTCCGGTGTCCAGTGCGTCTGCGGTGGTCCTACCTGTCACTGCCCGCTCGTCTGCGGCCGGTCGCTCACTCCGCCGAGCCGCCGCAGGAGCTCGATGGTCTCGGGCCATGCCTTTTCCGTGTTGGCCACAAAGACCCCTTCGGCCACCATCAGTGGCGTCCAGCCGAGATTGTTTCGCGCGTTGATGTCGGCGCCCTGATCGAGCAGATACTCGACCACCAGGTTGGCGCCCATCATGGCGGCGCCGTGCAGTGCGGTGCTCCCGTGCCAGCGCATGTCGCCACGGTCGCGCTGTGGGTCCAGATCTCTGAGGTTGACCGGGTGACGCAGCAGCAGGGTGAGCCCATCGCCCTCGAGCGCCGTGTCACCGAAGTCGGTGACCGCGTGAATGTCGTTGCCCAGCGCGTGCGCCAACTTCACCGCCTCGAGCCTGGTGGTCTCCGGCGTGCCGTTGAGCGGTCCCGGACTTTCGCCGTCCCAGAAGCCAACGCCGGCCGCTGCCATCAACGGGGTCACGCCCTGGTCGGTCGGACTCAGCGGGTCGGCCCCATGGTCGACCAGCAGCTGCATGTACTCGACATCGGCGTGCTTGGCAGCCAGATAGAACGGTGTCGCGCCGACGAAGCTCACGAAGTTTCGTCCGACCGAGATGCCCGACGGCGGTCGCACGATGCCGAGGTCGACCTCGAACGGGATCTCGCGCCATTCCACGCGCCGGTTCGGCTCGGCGCCCGCTTCGAGCAGGGCTCGGGCCAGCTGCAGGCTGTCGAGGGCGCCGGTTGGCAGTGGCGGGCGTCCGGACCCTGGTCGGCGAATCCAGGACAACGCGTGAAGAATCGACCCGCGGCGGTCCGGCAGGTTCGGGTCCGCCCCGGCGTCGAGCAGCAGCTTGCCGAGCTCGAAGTGGGCGTTGATGACCGAGGCGACCAGTGGCGTGGTGTCGTCACCGGCCGGCGAGTTGATGTCGGCACCGGAGGCGAGCAGTGCGCTGGTGGCATCGAGGTGGCCTTCGCGCACCGCGAACAGCAGCGGGGTCAGCCGGCCTCTCGAACGCGCCTCGATGTCGGCGCCAGCCGCGATCAACGCATTCATCGTAGCGACGTTGTTGGCGGCGGCGGCCCACATCAGCGCCGTCTGCTCGCGCCAGGTTTCGGTGGCATCTACCGCCGCCCCGGCGTCGAGCAACAGCTCGACCGGCTCGATCCGTCCCGTGCGGGCGGCGAGCATCAGCGGCGTGTCTCCCCCGGGGCTCGCGGCCTCTGGGTCCGCCCCGGCGCGCAGCAGCATGTCGACCAACGGGCCGCTGCCGTTGGTGGCCGCCAGGGCGAGCGGAGTGACGCCGTAGCGGTTTGCCGTTTCGACCGGGGCCCCGGCGGCGATCAGCCGGCGGGCAGCCTCCTCGTCGTTCCCCCGCACCGCCCAGTGCAGTGCGGTCGTGCCATCCGGTTCGGCGGTGTTGGCATCGATCCCCTGGTCGAGCAGCCTGGCCACGGCGGCGCCTGCCGACGCCGTGTCAGTTGCGCCCTTGACGGCGTCGATCAGGTCGTCTGGGGTAGGCTGGCCGGTTGCTGAAGAGGCCAAGACGCAGGTGAGGAGACCGACGGTCCACACCGGTGCCGCCAGGCTACGTCGCAGTTGTCGCCATTGTCTGTCGCGCATCGTCAGAATCCTTGGGCGCGCTTGGTCCAGCTGCTTTCGGTGCAGGTGGTTCTCACACGCGCTCTCGGTGTCACACAGGCTGACGCCGAGTGTACATGAGTTCGAAGCTTCTCCGGTGCCCGCATGGTCAGAGGCGCTACCAGCCCGTCACTTCGCCAGCGGGTCTGGACGCACCTGGTACTTGATCAGTTTCCCGCGGGTGCCCTTTCCCCCTTCGATGTGCCACGCTGCGTAGTGCGCGGTGCTCGACCACATGCCGCGTCCCTTCCAACCGCCCAACGGGTCGTCGATGCGACCGATCAGCTTCTTGGTGAACATCGCGCCCATCGGGTAGGGCACGCGCAGCGTGACCCAGGCTTCCTCATCCCGGAGCCAGGCGATCAGCGCATCGGCGTTTTCCGGGTAGGTGATCGGCACGTTTTCGCCCAGCCCCAACGTGTCGAACTGATCGACGTTGATCAGGTAGGTTCGATCGGTGCCGATCGTCGTCCCCTCATAATTCGGCACCGCAGCGGTGGGGTGTCGGTAGAACCTCCAGCCCTCCGGGCAATGCTGCCCGGTGGCGGTCGGTCCGTTGAGCACTGAGCATTTGCTGCGGTCGAAGCTGCCCATGTACTCGGCGTTCGTGAAGTTGACCCAGACCAGGCCCTGGGTGTCCACCTCCACGCCGCGCGCCCCGGTCGCCGGGTGGTCGCGTGGCACCTCATACAGCTCGGCCTTGCAGGTCTCGGGTGGGTTCGGTCCCCGCTCGATGCGCACGATCTGCGGGCCCGCGCCGTTGCACCAGGCGGCGTGGTCGATCGGGCTCGACCCTACCGAGTAGCAGGTGAAGTCGATCCGCATGTCCTTCATCGGATCGAACGGCTCGTCCGGCTCGGTCCACTCCGTGATGGAGCCGTCGCCGTTGGTGTCCAGCACCGCCGGGCACCAGCCCTGCGAGGCTTGCTCATCGCCCGTCTCGTCGTAGAGCCGAGTGTTGATCCACCCGACCACGTTGTTCATGCCGCTAAACAGCGTGTGGTCGGCGTCGGTCGCGAAGTCGCTGTGGTCGAACCACCAGCAAACGTCGATGAGCGTCCACTCCTCGGTTTTCGGATCGTAGAAGCCGGTCTGCTTGCCGCCGATGTTCGAATTCGGCTGCGGGTCGAGTGGGAAGTAGCGTGCGAACGGATTCGTGGATCCCGACCGACAGAACGCCGGCTGCTTTTCGTCACGCCGGATCCGGAACCCGGCCCAGATACGACCCTTGTGGTCCATCTGTCCGCTGCGTGGCTCGGATGCC
>JASLOY010000318.1 GCA_030745255.1 Vicinamibacterales bacterium | reverse complement strand
GGATGCGGCACTGGACTGGGCGGTGCGCTCTGGCGAGCGAAGGCGGCGCATCTCGTGGGTGTCGACCTGTCGGCCGAGATGGTCGCCCGCTCGCGGACGCGTGCGATCTACGACCGGCTCGAGACCGCCGAGATTACCCGGTGGCTCGCCCAGACCGCGTCCGACCTGTTCGACCTCGTCCTAGCGTGCGATACCCTCATCTACTTTGGCGATCTCGCGCAGGTCGTGGAGCCGGCAGCCAAGAAGCTCAGACCGGGCGGGCTGCTGGGGTTCACCGTCGAACGGGGCGACACCGATCCCTTCCGGCTCTCGGACTCCGGTCGATTCACGCATCATCCCAATCACGTGACCAGCGTAGCGGCGAACGCCGGACTGACCCTGCTCAGCCTTGACGAGACTACGGTCCGTTACGAATATGGGGAACCGGTGACCGGTCTGATTGCGGTGTGTCAGGGCTAGAGTCGGTGGGTTTCGCTAACCTGTGCTTCAGCGCACACACAGGGCTCCTCGACTCGTGTTAGGATGCGACATCATGCATCTACAGACTCGGCGAGCAGCCCTGACCGGGGTGCTGGCGGCCTTGGTGGTCGGTTTCCCATCACTGGCCATGCAATCACGGACACCGGTCGACGTTGCGTCCCTTGGCCCGCAGGTCGGCGAGGGCGTGCCCGATTTCAGCCTGCCCGACCAGAACGGCCGGGTCCGGACCCGCGACTCGATCCTGGGACCGAACGGCGCGATTCTGCTGTTTCACCGCTCGGCCGACTGGTGACCGTACTGCAAAGCGCAGCTCGTGGAGCTGCAAAGCCGCCTGGAAGAACTGCGGGGCCAGGGACTCGGTGTCGCGGCGATCAGTTACGACTCGGAAGCGGTGCTCGCCGACTTCAGCCAGCGACGCGGCATCACCTTCCCCCTCCTGTCTGATGACGACTCGTCGGTGATCACCGACTTCGGCATCCTGAACACCGTCGCCGCGGAGGGTGTGGGCACGAACCGGGACGACCCGGACGTCGTGGCCGACGTCGCGAAATACGTCTCGGTCTTCGGCGCCAACCCGATGATCGTCGGCACCCCCTACCCTGGCACCTTCATGCTCGATGCGGAGGGGCGCGTCACCTCGCGGTTCTTCGAAGAGTTCTACCGCGAGCGGAATACCACGGCGAACGTGATGCTGAAGCTCGGTGCCGGGCTGTCGCCCATTGCGGCGATCGAAGGCTCGACCGCGCATCTGAAGCTGACCGCATACGCGAGCGACCCGAACGTCACCGTCGGCACCCGGTTCTCGGTAGCCGTCGACGTCGAGCCCAACCCCGACATCCATGTCTACGCCCCGGGCGCCGATGCGCTGGGCTACCGCGTGATTGCGTTCAACCTGAACCCGGTCCCGCACGTGCGTTTCGAACCGGTCGAATTCCCCGCGTCGGAGATCTACCATTTCGAGCCGCTCGACGAGCGCGTCCCGGTGTATCAGCAGCCGTTCACGCTGATGCAGGAGGCGGTTGTCTCGGGAGCCCCGGACGCCGAGGAGGCGCTGGCCCAGCTCGACGCACTGACACTGACCGGCACGCTCGATTACCAGGCCTGCGACGATGCCCTCTGCTTCGACCCGGTCTCGGTACCGCTCACGTTCACGCTCGACCTCGAGCTGCTCGACCGGCAGCGCGCAAATAGACCATAGAAAGCCACACTACCGCCCGATCGCCGACTGCTCTGCCAGCCTGATTGTCTCCTCGCCGTCCTCGGCCAGGATGTAGCCGGCCGCCACGTTCGCTTCGGCAATCTCCCGCACCGCCGCGACGTAGACGTCGTGGCTTGGATAGAGTCCGGCCAGCGTCGCCGCATCAAACGGCTCGTGCGCGCCGTAGAGACGACAGAACCCGGCGCCGGTGTTCTGACCGGCGTTCATGGCGGTGGGCACCGCGTGGGCGGCGAGCCGGATGCCGCCGGTCGCGTTCCCCCGCTCATCCCGGGCAAACACCGCGGGCGGCCCGACCGAATCGGCATCGACCGGCGATGCGGTCGGCGGCGGCACACCCGCCTCGACCCAGCGCACCATATGGTCGTAGGCCGCGTTCATCACGTAGCGGAACGGCACCCGGCTGTACTCCGGCAGGTCGCAGCGCCCGCTCCGCTCCCCAGCCGCCGGCAGGTCGGCGAGTGCCTCTTTCTCGGTCCACCCGTCCATCGCTGCGGTGACCTTGGCCGACTCGACCGCGAAGAAGATGTCGACGTGCGAGGACCCGGCCACTTCCCAGGTTCTGAAGCTCGTGGTGTCAGGTTGGCGGATGGCGGCCTGCCGTCCCAGATCGGTCTCGGCCAGCAGCTTCCAGACCTTGACGTCCAGATCGTCGCGAATTCGGCTGCCGCCACCATGGACCACGACACCCTCGTAGACAGGGTCAATCGGATGAACGTTGTTGAGATAGGTGGCAAGTCGCCCGGCCGACTGCGAATGCCCCGTCGCGATGACATGGTCGACGGAAAGTCCGCCCATGACCGCCGCGTTCGGCGACTCGCGCACCGCCCGACCGACCGCAGCAAAGATGTCGTAGGACAGCTCGTCCCGCTCGACCATCCCGTCGTGCGTCACATCGAGCGATCCGTATCGCTCGGGGCTCCACTCGCGTAGCGCGTCCACGCCCACCCGCTGTGCCGACACACCGACCCAGGCGTACCCGGCGCGCACGAAGTGCGGCCACGACTGGAACCAGTCGATGTCGAGGTCTCGACCCGCGGTCACGTTGTTCCACTCGACCACGACGGTTCCATTGAACGCATCGCGAGACGTCGGACGTCTGACGACGAACCGCGTCTTGTAGGCATGCCCGCTATCGAGCACCTCGGCGGTCGCCATCTCCGGTCGCGTGTACCGGTTCGCGGTCCCCTCGATGAAGAACTCCTCCTCGATGTAGCCGTGGGAGGCGAGATCGACTGCTGCCGGCGAGAAAACGAAGCCATGTGACGCGTCGCCAGGAGGAGCAGTCACCGGAATCGGGCCGGTGATGGTTGGCGCCGGCCCCGCGCCCTGTGCCGCGGCGGTCAGCACGGTCGCGAACAGGAGCACTCCGGTCGCCATCATCATCGTCAGCATGGTCAGCATGCGTGCCGATTTGCCACAGGTTTGTGACTGCTGATTTCGGCTCATTGTCATGACGGCGTCTCCTCATAATTGGAAGATCTGGCCAACGGATCGTGCGTCTGCCGCATCCTACACCCTTAGTTAGCCAATGTTCGGACCTCGCCAGCGAGCCAGCTACGGCGGATCGAGGAGATGACCCGGCGGCGCCCTGTTCGGTCTTCTGGCTTCTGACGTTCAGTAGGGAGAGATCATTCACTTCGTCAAGTGGTCGACCAGATCCGTGGATCTGAGTGACACAACTGGGAGTCTCTGTGCCAAATATTGACACCATGGGCATAATCTGCACAGAAACTGCTAATTCATCAGTTCGCGCAGACTTGCCAAGTTTGTCGTCGCTCGACCGCGCGTCTCTCGGAAAGGCAATCGTGCCGGGTCCTCGGCATTCTCGTCTCGAGCAGCTCCGATCAGAGTCTGTCGGTGGAGACGCTGCCAGCACGCTCGATCCGGCTAAGCTCGCTGCCTATCGAAACGCCTTCGACCTGCTGCCGGCCCACGAGCAACATGCCTGTCTGGCCCGCCTGAATCGGGGCAACTCCTACGAGCAGATCGCACTGGACCTTGGCGACGCCTCCGCCGCAGATGCTCGAGTAACTGTAAGCCGGGCGATGGACCGCCTGCTGCGTGACGTGTTCGGCGGCACGGCGCATCGAAGCGAGCGCCTTGCCGACCTTCTCGGAAACGATTCCACGCCGACCGATGCACGGTCCGCTGATGGTGCTCCTGCCGACATGAGCCCCGAAGAGGAAGCGGTCCTTCGCGAGCTGCTCGTGCTGGCGAAGACCGAGCCGGTAGTCACAAAGTGGGGCAAGTTCACCGATCTGAAAGAGGTCGGCAAGGGCGGTTTCGGCACCGTCTTTAGCGCGCTGGACCCTGTGCTGCAGACCCGCGTGGCGCTCAAGCTCTATCACCCAACTCGGATGCAGCGACCCAAGGATGAGCTGCTGAGCGAAGCACGCAAGCTCGCCCGCGTACGGCATCCCAACGTGGTGGTTGTGCATGGCGCCGACGAGATTGATGGCCAGGTCGGGGTCTGGATGGAGCTCGTCGAAGGCGAGACGCTCTGGGACGAAATTCGCTACGGCTCGCCCCTTGATGCGGAGGCCGCGGCGGATGTAGGGATAGCACTCTGCAACGCGCTCGCAGCGGTGCACGCCGCCGGCATCGTCCACGGCGACATCAAGGCGCAGAACGTTGTACGCGGAACCGACGGACGGATCGTCCTCATGGA
The DNA here is from genome assembly GCA_030745255.1 of Vicinamibacterales bacterium. Taxonomy (GTDB): domain Bacteria; phylum Acidobacteriota; class Vicinamibacteria; order Vicinamibacterales; family UBA8438; genus NP936. Next base: position 646 of record JASLOY010000318.1, on the reverse strand, counting down.
CTTCGGCGCGGCGCGGTTCCAGGACCCGAGCGCGGTCGATGCGAACGAGGCTCGAGCCGGCACCCCAGCCTACATGGCGCCGGAGCTGTTCAAGCTCCGCGACGGCCAGCTCGTCGAGCCGACTTTCCAAAGCGACGTCTATGCGGTCGGGGTGCTGCTGTTCTATCTCGTAACTGGAAAACTTCCGGTGCAGGGCGACTCGGCAGAAGAGATTCACCTGGCCCACGACCGGGGCGAACGGATGCTCCTACTCTCCAACGAGGCGCCCAACCTGCTCGATGATCTCGCAGGAGTCATCGAGACGGGACTTGCGAGGACGCCGGAACAACGGTGGCTGACGGTCGCCATGATGGGCGATGCGCTAGTGGCGTCCAGACCGGACACGCCCGGGGGCAGCACGCTACAGAAAGTCGCGCGGTATGGCGGCTGGGCCGCCGGCATCACCGTAATCGTGGTGGCACTTGGGTGGATGGCGTGCGCAAATTTCGAGTTGCAGCTCGGAATCGGGCCGGACTTCGCGCGTGGGTGGCTGGATTATTTCCGCTTCGGGGTATCGGCGCTGTTGCCGGTGTACCGCACCCGGTTCCTTGGACACACATTTAGACTACGCAGCTTGACGTAGCTCGTACTCCTCGCGCGCTTCAAT
>JASLOY010000317.1 GCA_030745255.1 Vicinamibacterales bacterium | reverse complement strand
CGCAAAGTCAGAGACCAGCGGCAACATGTTGGTGCAGTCCTCCTCTTGCAGGGTTTGATACAGGCGATCGATCACCACATGGTCGGCGTCGATCGCCAACACGTAGTCCGCGTGCTTGCTGGCTAGGCGCGAGTAGATACCCGTGTTGCACCCGAGATCCCAGACCCGATGCCATCGGCGGGGAGTCAATGCCTGTGTCACGAAGGCGACCTTGTCCCTGAGCTCGTCCGATTGGTAGGTATGGGTGTGCTGGTAGTTCGACCATGTCGACCGCGTTTGTTTCCAGCGCAGTCCCTCGACGAGACGGCGCAAACGAGCCACGTTATGCTTGATGAGCTCGGCGTCGAAGCCCGCGGCCCGAAGATCCGCTCGGATGTCGCGAACGGAGCTTTCATAGCGGGATTGCGCTTTTGCCTGCAGGTGGACATGCGTCAGAACGCCGGGCCGGAGGTAGTCCTGGGCTCTGAGCATCGACCGGATCTGTTCGGCCTCGATGCCGTCGAGACTCCCCCGTAGCCAAGGGTGAAATGAAACGTTTCTGTAGGCCTGGAGCAGGAGAGGGTAGAGAAACAGCTTGCAGAACTGACGATAGCCCATCCACGGCTCACCGGCGTGATACGCGGTGAATGACCCTATGTCGATGAACGTGGGGCGCGGACCCACCCACTGGATGTTGAAGGGAGTCGCGTCCTTCAGGGTCATGCCCTCCTCGAGCGCCGCCAGCGTCACGTCCAGTTGCAGAAGCGCCGCGTCTCGAAGCATGCTGAAGGACCATTCATACGGGTAGGACACCAAAGGGACCGTCTCGTGTCTCAAGACAGCGGCCCACTTCGCGTCCAAGGCGGGTAACCCGGCTCGGTCGCGGACTTGCTCGGTCGGGATCACACGGTGCTCGGCCGTGAGGCGCTCGAAGAAACTCGTTGAGGCGAGCTGTTCCCAGTCTTCGAGCGCGCGGGGGGTCAGGCAGCGGAAGACCGCACCATCGTGATGAAAGACCTTCGTGTCGGGATCGCGAAAGGATCCGGACTCGAATCTTGGGCCTACCGTCGGGATCCGCATCGGTGCGGAGCCTAGCGGTCGCCGCTCCCGAGGCCTTTCCGGCGGAACAGGGATGTGATCCGACGCCAGTACAACTTGCCGACCACGCCGACGGCCGCGAAGCCACCCAGCAAGATTTGGAGCAGCATGCTGCCGGCGCCAGGGTCTAGGTATGCGTCAACTGGGGCTTCGAGCAGAAACCATGCAATCAGCACGAGTAGGAGCGATGATTTCCCGTTCCTCATGACGTCGTCCGACTGGAAGTCCCCCCTGCCAATACTTCGCCGGTATGTCGTCAGGTCGATCCAACAACTGGGCCTAGGTTACCAGATAAGGGGCCCTTGAGCGACAGCGCAAAGGCGACGGGTTGTTCGCCTCGACCCGTTAATCTATTGCCAGAATGAGGTGGCCCAGTCGGCGCAGCGTCTCCATGTCGTGGACTTCGTCTGGCTGCAGCGGCACCCGAACACGTGGCAGCCGGCTGAAGACCCGGTCGATCTCCTCCAGATAGCGGGCTTCCTGTCGTCGACGGGCATCGAGGAACGCACCTTCCGCGTCGGTGGGCAGGACCCGGTTGACGACGATCCCGGTGACCGGCACGGCAAATCGGGTGAGGGTCTCGTAGGCCTTGATCGACTCGAGCACCGACAGGCGGTCCGGGTTCAGGACGAGGGCAAAGGCCGAGACGGCGGCGTCGAGCAACTGGTCGCGGGCACGCACGAACTTGCGGCGTCTAGTCTGGAGCAGCTCGTTGAGCTGGTCGTCGCGGCTGCCCTCGACGTAGTCTGACGCCGACTCGAGTAGGGAGAGGTCGTCTCCCTTTTGGCGGCCGCCGCCCAGATGACGCAGCGCCGATCCGAGACGCGCCGACCGCTCGCGGTGACCCAGCAGGCCGTCGGTCCAGGCGGCCATCACCTCCGGCAGTGACAGCAGGCGAATCGTGTGACCGGTTGGTGCGGTGTCGAAGATGACCTGATCGTACTGGTCGCCGGCGAGCGCCATCACCTCGGCGACACGCTCGAGCATCGCGGCTTCCATGGTGCCAGGCGCCTGTCGTGCCAGATCGAGCTGCCGGTCAATCTCGCCGAAGGAGCGCGGATGGACAAGACGTTTCATACGCGCCTTGACGGTGGCCAGGTGCTCGTCGGCCTGCTGGTCCGGGTCGATCTCCAGTGCCCAGAGCGAGCTGGCGAGTGCGGTCTCCCGGTTTCCGATCGAGCGGCCGAACAGGTCGGCCAGCGAGTGCGCCGGGTCGGTCGACACCAGAAGACAGCGTCGGTCGCGGGCTGCCGCCACCACGGCCAGTGCCGCGGCCGTTGTGGTCTTGCCGACGCCGCCCTTGCCGCCAACGAAGAGCAGCCGGCCGGTCAGGAGATGGTCGAGCATCGTGCTCCACGGAGGTGGGCGTGGCCGGCGAGCCAGGAACGCGTGCGGGTCTCGGGGCAAGTATGAGGCCGGGAGGCGATGCCGTCTAGGTCAACCAGGGTCGGTTTCCTGGCGAGGTGTTCGTCTGGCAAGGCGCAACGAGGGAGCAGGCTGGCAGCCTGTGACCGAGGACGTAACGCAGTCCAGACGGGCACCTCGCCAGGATACCTCAGCAGCAGCGGAAGCCGTCGAGCGGCGAGTGTTCCAGCCCCTGACGACGGTGCCACTCATGAAAGCGTTCGAGCAGCAAGGGCTGCAGCTCGAGTGTGTAATAGGCTGCCGGATTGGGCACGCCCATCAGCTCGGCGAATACGAAGAGCATGAAGATGTCATCTTCGTCGCGCCGGGCCCTGGCAAGGGCCCCCCGATACGGTGTGACGTAGAACTCCTCGAGCAGCGTTTTGAGCCGGGCGAGACGCCCCGCGTTCCGGGCCATGAGGACGAGCCGCCTACGCGCTCGCTCCCGCTGCGGCTGCCGCGGCCGCCCGCCGCTCGCGTGTGAACGCCGAGCCGGCCTCCAGCAGCACGAAGATTGCCAGAATGACGATGATCAGGTCGAGCCACAGCAGGAAGTTCAGCAACCCCCCATCGGCGTAATATCGAGAGAGTTCGAACAGCGCGGAGCCCAGGGCCGCCGTGGTGACGAGGATCATGGGAACCAGCGTGTAGCGGGCTGGTCGCCCCAGCTTGACCAGCATCACGCTGATGACGAGCAGCGTCAGCCCGGCCAGCAGCTGATTGGTCGTGCCGAACAGCGGCCAGATATACATGCCGCCTTCGCCCGCGGGGAGACCGAGAACGGCCGACACGCCGAACGCCAGCGTGAGACAGAAGCCCACTGCCACCATGGTGGCAACGTAGCCGTTCTGCAGCACCGGGATCCTGTAGATGGAGCCAGCCTCCTGGACGATGTAGCGTTGCAGCCGGACACCGGCGTCCATCGTCGTGCCGGCGAACAGCACCGCCATGACGGTCAGCAGCGTTGCGGCGAACTCGTTGGAGATCCCGACGCCGCTGGAGACAATGACCGCTCCACCCTGCACGAAGGCGGCCAGGCCACCATTGCCGAACTCACTGTAGAGGGCCTCCCACTCGGCGCGAGAGGCGAAACCGGCGGTTGCCGCGATAATCGCCACCAGTGCCAGCGCTCCCTCGCCAGACGACCCGAGGTAGCCGACGAATCGCGCGTCGGTCTCTTTGTCGAGCTGTTTCGATGTTGTCCCCGACCCGACCAGCCCGTGGAACCCGGAGATCGCGCCACACGCGATCGTGACGAACAGCAGGGGGACCATCGGTGGCGCGGAGGCCGGTACGTTCGGGTTGATGGCGGGAGCGACGATGTCGGGGCTGGCGATCAGGACTGCGCCATACAGCAGACCCAATCCCACGAATAGCTGGATGCCGTTGATGTAGTCGCGCGGTTGCAGCAGCAGCCAGACCGGGAGGAGCGACGCGATACCGGCGTAGGCGAACAAGATGAGGATCCACTGTGCGCCGGTGGGAAGCCCCATCACCTCGGTCGGCAGCGAGATCGGCACCGCCTCGCCCAGATAGATAACGGCGTACAGTATGACAGTGCCGACGACGGTGGGCCAGAGGATCGGGACGTGCATGCGGTAGAGGAGGATGCCGATCGCCACCGCCACGACAATGGCGCTCCAAGCAGGGATCACGCTGCTGGGGGTCTCCTGAAAGGCGTTTGAGATCGCAACTCCAAATACGGCGTTGACCATCATCAGCAGGAAGAACACGACGATCAAGAACAGGTTCCGGGCGCGCGGGCTGACGACGTCGCCGGTCAGCGTCCCAACTGATTTCGCTTTGTTCCTGACGCTGGCCCAGACGGCCCCGAAATCGTGAACGCCGGCAAAGAACATCGTGCCAATAGTTACCCAGAGAAAAGCTGGGAGCCAGCCCCAGATGACCGCGATGCCCGGGCCGATGATCGGCGCGGCGCCGGCGACTGCCGTGAAGTGGTGGCCCCAGAGCACGATCCGGTTGGTCGGCACGTAGTCGATATCGTCGCGCATGGCGCGCGACGGCGTTTCGAAGTCGGGGTCGAGCTGATAGATCTTCTCGGCGATGAACTTCGAGTAGAACCGATACCCGATGAAGATCATCGAGAGACCGATGACGGCGAGAATGGTTGCATTCATCTGAATGACACCTCGTTTCAACCCGTGAGAATCTGCCTATTCTACACGTCGACTTGGCCTGCACAAGTGGCTGAGTGGGCTTGATCCGATCTCGTGGACACGTCCCAAGAGAGGGATACGATGTCCACGATGGCAGCCACAGACAAACCACGCCGGGTGCGGCGACGGTTCAGTGAGGAGTTCAAGACGGGCGCCGTGCGGTTGGTGCTCGACGAGGGAAAGACGGTCGGCCGGGTGGCGCGGGAGCTGGATCTGACGGAATCAGCCCTGCGGAACTGGGTGGAGCGGGCACGGGCTGACCGGACGAAAGGACGGACCGGCCTGACGACTGAGGAACGCGAGGAACTGCGCCGACTGCGGAAGGAAGTCCGGACGCTGCGCACGGAGCGGGAGATCTTAAAAAA
>JASLOY010000316.1 GCA_030745255.1 Vicinamibacterales bacterium | reverse complement strand
CGCGTCAGAGAGGGCAACGTACGGGCGCCATCGATGTTGCCGGAGGCCATGGCGGTCGTGACCTGGACTGTCGGATGCCGGGCCGCCAATCTGATTAGCTCCTGCCCGACGTATCCGGTTGCGCCCGCGATCCCGACGGGGATAGTCTTGGACATGTATATTTATGCTTCCTTAAGGTTATTTATACGTCCAGCCGAAGCCACAGTCAATCAAAAACATCGTCGTGGAGAAGGCCAGGGTTGCGCTTGACATCTGCTCGGGTCGTGTATACTAATGCAAGTCATTGTATAAGTATGAAAACTTATCGACAGTCGGCCATCCTTGAACTCGTGTCGCGGCACGCGGTCAGCAGCCAGGATGCGCTGAGACGGCGCTTGGCCAGGCAGGGGATTACGGCGACCCAGGCGACGATCTCACGGGACATCAAGGAGCTTGGCCTCGTCAAGCGAGCGGCGGACGGCGCATATCAGACTGCCCAGGCCGAGACGCCATCGGCGGCCGTCACGGGCGACCGGGTGCGGCGGGCGGTGGCGGATCATCTGCGCCGGGCGGACCGAGTCCAGCAACTGTTGGTGCTGAAGACCGAGCCCGGGCAGGCGCAGCCGCTGGCCTTTGCGCTCGACCAGGCGGCGTGGCCGGAGGTTGTGGGCACGTTGGCGGGTGACGACACCGTCCTCGTGCTGGCGCGCACCGAGCGCACCGCCGGTACGCTCGAACGTCGGCTCGAGCGATGGGCAAAAGAGTGATGAGACATCCGGCGGGGTCGGTGGAGCTGGCGCACAGCGCAGCTCTTCTGACTTCTACCTTCTGACTTCTGTGGGAAGCGCGAAAGAGGGAGCTCGAAAGATGGAACGCATCGTACTCGCATACTCGGGCGGTCTCGACACGTCGGTGGCGATTCCATGGCTGGCCGAGAAGTATCAGGCGGAGGTCGTCGCGGTCACGTTGGACCTGGGTCAAGGCCGGGAGCTCGACGACGTGCGCGAACGGGCGATGACGGTCGGTGCGGTCCGGTGCCACGTGCTCGACGTGCGCGCCGAGTTCGCGGAGCACTATGTGCTCCCGTCGCTGCAGGCGGGTGCGCTTTACGAGGGTCAGTATCCGCTGGCAACGGCGCTGGGTCGGCCGCTTATTGCGCAGCAGTTGGTGAAAGTCGCGGAGATGGAGTCGGCCGGCGCCATTGCGCACGGATGTACCGGCAAAGGGAACGATCAGGTCCGGATCGACGTGTCGGCGCGCGCGTTGAACCGCGCGATCCGCGTGGTGGGACCAGCGCGAGAATGGGGCATGTCGCGCCCAGCCGAGATTGCCTATGCACGGGAGCGCGGCATTCCCGTGCCCGCGACGGTCGACAGCCCCTACAGCACCGACTCGAACCTCTGGGGGAAGTCGATTGAGTGCGGTGTGCTCGAGGATCCATGGACGGAGCCACCCGAGGATGTCTACAGCTTGACCAAGTCGCCGACGGAGGCGCCCAACGCGCCAGCCTATGTCGAGCTGGACTTCGAGCAGGGTGTCCCGACCGCGGTCAACGGCGTCGCGATGCCGCTGGTCGAGCTGATCGCCAGTCTCGAGACGATCGCCGGCGCCCATGGTGTCGGGCGGATAGACATGGTGGAGAACCGACTCGTCGGCATCAAGTCGCGCGAAATCTACGAGGCTCCCGCAGCCGTCGTGCTCCATACGGCCCATCGCGAGCTCGAGACGCTCGTCATTCCGAAAGACCTCGAACGGCTCAAACGCGGGTTGTCGTCCGTGTATGCGGACCTTGTGTACAACGGGCTGTGGTTCACTCCGACACGGCGCGCGGTCGATGCGCTTGTCGCCGACGTGCAGCAGCGGGTCACTGGATGCGTGCGGCTCAAGCTGTTCAAGGGCGATTGTCGCGTCGTGGGGCGCAAGTCCCCGCACGCGCTCTATGAGGAGGCCCTCGCCACCTACGACGAGGGGGACCAGTTCGACCATGGCGCCGCCGAGGGATTCATCAAGATCTGGGGCCTGCCGGTCGAGCTGGCCGCCGCGAAGGAGATCGGTGCGATCGAGGCGACGCCCACCCGATCTTCTGACTCCTGACTTCTGACTTCTCGAGGTACTTCCATTGACCCATCTGTGGTCCGGCCGCTTCGATACGGCACCAGACGACGAGGTCTTCGAGTTCCAGGCCTCGTTCGGATTTGACCGGTGCCTGTTCGATGACGACGTGGAGGGGAGTCTGGCGTGGGCCGAGGCGCTGGCCGCGGCTGGGGTGTTGGCCGCCGACGAGGTGGCCGCGATCTGCACAGCTCTGACTGACATCCGCGACCGCGGTCGCGCCGACAGCGGTTTTGTCGAGGGGCCGGACGAGGACATCCACGCGTTCGTCGAGCGTCAGCTGATCGAACGCGTCGGGGATGCGGGTAAGCGGCTGCACACCGGGCGTTCACGCAACGAGCAGGTCTCGCTCGATTTGCGACTCTATTTGCGACGGCGCATCGCGGTCCTGCAGCGCGAGCTCGTGGCGCTGGTCGACGCGCTGACGGGCCGCGCCGAGGCCGCCGGGTCGGCATTGATGCCGGCCTACACGCATCTCAGGCGGGCGCAGCCAATTCTCGTGGCGCACTACTTTCTTGCGCACGCCGCTGCGGTGCGACGGGATCACCGTCGCCTGGAAATCGCCACCGAAGAGGCCGACGCGATGCCGCTGGGGTCCGGCGCGGTCGCCGGCGCGAGCTATGCCATCGACACGGCGGAGCTCGCCGCACGTCTGGGCTTTTCCCGGGTGGTGGTAAACAGTCTCGACGCGACCGCGGATCGCGACTTTGTCTCGGCATTTCTCCATGCCTGCGCAGGAACGATGGTGCATCTGAGTCGGCTGGCCGAAGATCTCGTGATCTTCACCAGCGAGGAGTTCGGCTTCTTTGGTCTGGCGGATGCGGTCACCACCGGCAGCAGCTTGATGCCCCAAAAAAAGAATCCAGACGCGCTCGAGCTGGTGCGGGGAAAGACCGGTCGTGTGATCGGCCGCCTGACCGGGTGGCTGACGACGATGAAAGGTTTGCCGAGCGGCTACAACAAGGACCTGCAGGAAGACAAGGAAGCGGTGTTCGACGCCGAAGCGACGGCAATGCGATCGGTCCGAGCGACGACGGCTGTCGTGCGGTCTCTCACCCTTGATCCCGCCCGCGTCGAGACCGCCGCGTCGGGGCTGGCGCTCGCCACCGACGTTGCGGACCTCCTGGTGGCCCGAGGCGTTCCGTTTCGGGAGGCGCATGAGGTCGTGGGGCGCATGGTCCGGGACCTGCTGGCCAAGAATCGTGACTTTGCGTCGTTGTCGCCGGAGGACTGGCGGCGGTATCACACACGGTTGGACACCGAAGCTGCCGGACAGATCACCGCGCGTGGATCGGTGGCGGCGCGGCGGACCCCGCAGTCGACGGCGCCCGACGCAGTGGCGGCTGCACTCCTCGAGGTTCGCGGGTGGGTGCACGAGCGGACAGCCGCCGGCAACGTCGATTCAACATCTTCCTAACAACAAACCGTTTACGGACAGGGCGAAGCGTAGTAGAATAGCTCTCGCGATTCGCAGCCGCCAGGCGGACCCCACACGGAGGGTGTATCGTCGCCTGGCCGTACGTATCACCGTCCTGCTGCGCAACGCGAGCCTTCTTCCTGAAGCGACGAAACAGGTGCTTTTCGCTTTCGTAACTCGGGTCTGTGTGTGAATTGCGCGACGGCTCTCAGTGCCGCGAGCGTTGCTGTGCCTGGTCCGGCCAGGACACCAGTTCACTCGACTCGCATAATGTGCAACCTACCGCCGAACGGTCCCGCCGTATCGAATCAACCCATTGCTTGAGAGGCATTCATGGAGCAGCGCCAGCTTCGTCTGGGTGACGTCCTCGACGACTATTGCCCACGCGACCGTCGCGTCACCAACCATGCCGTGGTCGCACTCGTGGGCAACGAGATTAAGCTGACCCGGTGCACGACCTGCGACACCGAGCATCCATACAAGGCTGCTCGAGTGCCGCCGCGGCGGCAGACCAAACTGGTTGCAGCCTTGTCGGGCGCCGCCGGCGATGGCGCCGGGCCGGCGCTACAGGGTCCCCTCAACGCCAAGCCCGAGGCCTCCGTGGCGATAGCCGCGCTTGACCCGTCTGCCGCTCCGGCAGAGGAGTCCGCCCCGTCGTTGCCGGAGGATTCGGTTCGACGACCGCTGATTCGCGCAACGCTCGAACGACCCGAGGGTACACCGCCACCTGTTCGCCAGGCGCCAGTGTTCACGGTCCGGGAATCGGGTCGCGAGGGCGGGTCGGACCGCGGCACCAGGAAACGGCGGTCCGGCGGGAGACCCCAGGGGCAGCCCAACGGCAATCGCGCCGATCCTCAGGATGGACAGTTCAGCTGGTCCGGCCAAGGCAAGAAAGGAGCGCGTCCCCCCCGCCAGCGTTCGGCCAAGCGGTCGCCCAATCAGAACCGTTCGGACCGACCCGGGAAGGGGCAGTCGCGTAGCCGCGGCAAGGGCCGATCCCGGTAGTGCCCCGGCAGGGCCCTCCAGCAGACGCAGCTCGACCGAGCGGCGACGCAGGTCCGAGCACCTCGATGATCGAGTTATCAGGCACCCACGGCATGATCGTGGGCGTGGTCAAGTCGGCGCACCAGGTGGTCGCGCCGCGACCGGCGAGGCGTTGATGGTCGACGGCGGTTTCCGTGCCACAGGAATGTGAAGTCACCAAGTCTGACAGGCGTCACGAAGCTCCGGCGCGCGCGCGGCATGTTGCTCCGCGTGGCGCTGAGCCGCACGCCGGCGCTGATTGCCGGCTTCGCGCTGGTGGTGCCGGCGATTGTGGTCGCCGTCGGCGACTATGGGTGGGAGAGCGGGTTGACCGATGGCCTGGGGTTAATTGTGGGTGCCACGGGCGCTGCCTTGGTCCTGACCGGGCTCGCTGGCCCGCAGGCCGACTGGATCGATCCGGAAGAACCGACGGCGCCCTAGCAGCCCGTGGCAGAAGCACCGATTCGCAAATCGATGGGTAGGTGTTCGTAACACCGCGTCCGAGCGTCGATAA
>JASLOY010000315.1 GCA_030745255.1 Vicinamibacterales bacterium | reverse complement strand
ACCCGGTCATCTTCGGAACGCGTGTGAGAGGAGAAGTAGGATGAGAACCAGGGACAATAAAGCTTTCACCTTGATCGAGCTGCTTATCGTGGTCGCGATCATCGGTATCGTCGCGGCGATCGCCGTGCCGGGGCTGTTACGCGCCCGGATGTCTGGCAATGAGGCGTCGGCCATCGGCTCGCTGCGGGCGGTGAACAGCGCGCAGTCGACCTACGCGGCCAGCTGCGGCAGCGGCTTCTATGCGCCCAGCCTCGTTTCGCTCGGCACCGCGCCGACGGTGGGCGGCGGCGACGGCTTCATCGGCACCGACCTGAACACCGACCCGTCGGTGAAGAGCAGCTACACCGTCACCATGACCGCCGGTGCGGCGGCGGCCGGCGCCCCGGCCTCCTGCAACGGCGTGGCGGCAGGCGCAGCCGCTTCGACCTACTTCGTCAGCGGAGCCCCGACGTCGGGTGGCGGTGTGCGCTTCTTCGGCTCCAATCAGGGCGGCACCATCTATACGTCGACGGCAGCAGTGGCCATCACGCAGAATGGCGCCCCGGCCGGCGCCAACCCGATTCAGTAACACCCTTCCCGGGGGCGACGCTCAAGACTGGCCGCGCCGACCCTGGGAAGCTCTTCGTCAACGACGACGGCGACGGGCATGCCCGCCACAGGCGAGCATGCCCGTTGCCTTGTCGGCATGTCGAAGAGCGACATGGCGTTGCGGCCGTGTTCGTGCGATTGCGCCGCCAGCCCTCGAAAGTTGCACATTTCCCGCTCAAGTCTTGATGAAACCGGCCGATTGACTCGGTGAGGTGTCCCCGATCTGCGCTCCACGAGCGAGTGCGGCGGGACATCGTGGCGAATCTCAATTTGTCCGGGTATTACACCATGCGTAATCCGTTTCCCAAGTCGAAGCGCCAGAGCGTCCTCCTCGCGACGCGGTCTGCGGGAGGATCGCGATGATACGGAAGCCCACCCGGTCCAGACCCGGCCAGAAGGGAGAAGGCCGAACACGTGCCTTCCGCGGGCTGCCGCCGGGAATCCGTCGGCGCTTCCGGGAGCAGGTCGTCTCATCGTCGCTTCTCGCCGAGGAGGACCTCGCCCGGGCCGAGGCGCATGCCGAGCGCAACGAGATGACGCTGCCCGACGCGGTGGTCGCGCAGCGTCTCGCCCCGGAGCGAGACACCTTTGCCATGCTGGCCGAAGTCTCCAATCTGCCGCTGGTGGAGATCGAAGACACCGAGATCGGCGAGCTGGTGCTGCATCTCGTGCCCGAGCGAGTCGCGCGCCAGCACCGCATCGTGCCGCTCGAGGAGGACGGCCGACATCTGACTTACGCGTGCAGCAAGCCGTTCGACGACGACATGGACCGGGACATCATGTTCGTCTCCGGCCGGCAGCCCAGGGCGGTCTTGGCACGGCCGTCCAGCATCAGCTCGGCCCTCGACCGCTACTACCCGAAGGCCGGAAAGCTCGAAGACTTGGTAGCAAGCCTCCGGGAGGAGCTCCGCGCGGAGCCGCTACCGGATGTGATTGACCCCGAGGCGAGCGACTCCCCGGTTGTTCGGCTCTGCCATCAAGTGCTCATGGCGGCGATGAAGGCGCACGCCAGCGACATACATTTCGAACCGGACCAGGACACCGTCGCGGTGCGATTCCGGGTGCACGGGATCCTCGAGAGCGTGATGTCCCTGCCCAAGCTGACACTGAACCACATCGCCAACCGGTTCAAGGTGATGGCGAGGGTGGACATCTCGATCAGGAACAAGCCGCAAGACGGCGCGTTTCACCTCGACCTCGACAGTCGGGCCCTCGACGTGCGGCTCTCGACGCTGCCGACGATCAACGGCGAGAAGATGGTCATGCGGATCATCAACAGCGCCAGCGAGCCGCTGACGCTGAAAGAGCTCGGCTACGACGAGGCGAGCGCGCTCCGTTACAAGCTCGCCCTGAGCCGCCCCAATGGCCTTGTGCTGCTGACCGGACCCACTGGCTGCGGCAAGACGACGTCTCTCTACGCCGCACTCAACCACCTACGAAACGGCCACACGAACATCGTGTCGGTCGAGGATCCGGTGGAGCGACGGATCGAAGGGGTCAACCAGATCCCGATCAATGACAAGGCGGGCACCGGCTTCGCCGCGGTACTTCGGTCGGTCCTGCGGCAGGATCCGAACGTGATCATGGTCGGCGAAATCCGGGACGAGGAGGTCGCCACTATCGTCGGTCAGGCGGCCTACACAGGCCACCTGGTGCTCAGCTCGGTGCACACCATCGATGCCTGCACAGCCGTCGCCCGTCTCGTCAACCTGGGAATGGAGGCGTCCAAGGTTGCGGAGTGTCTCACCGCGATCGTCGCGCAGCGGCTGATTCGACGGGTGTGCCCGGAGTGCCACCTGCCCGGTCCCGGCGCCGACGCCGCGCCCGACGTCGACGTCCCGATCGAGGACCGATCCCCCAGGGAGGGTCCGGGATGCGCGCGCTGCAAGGAGACCGGCTACGTGGACCGCGTCGCCATTGCCGAGGTGCTCACGCCGCACGACGGGGTCCGCGAAGCGATACTCGGCGGTGCAACCGCAGAGGAGCTTCGAACCGCCATGCGTGAGGCCGGCATTCTCACGATGCGCGAGAACGCGCTCGAGCTGGTCAAGGCGGGCGTCACGACGATCGAAGAGGTCGATCGGGTGGTGTCGAAGTCGGCGGTGGAGACGGCCGCCGATAGCAACAACACGACGACGGGCACCAACAAGATTCTCGTGGCGGATGACGACCGCATGATCAGGATGCTGGTCAAGATGCTGCTGGAGCGAGAGGGCTACGAGATCATCGAGGCGGAAGATGGACAAGAGGCGGTCGCGCTGGCCAAGGCCGAGAATCCGGGCCTAATCCTCTTCGACCTGACGATGCCGGTAATGGACGGCTACGAGGCAATCGAGAAGATGCGTCAGATCAGCTCCCTGGCCTCAACGCCGATGATCGTCCTGACCTCGGAGACCGGCCCGGGAACGGAGAAGCGGGTCCTCGATCTGGGCGCCGACGACTACTTGAGGAAACCATTCGAACAGGAGGTTCTGCAGGCGCGGGTCCGTGGCGTGTTCCGCCGGATCGCGCACCTGACGGCGGCGTGAAGAGCTGGTAGAGGGAGAGACCCGTGGTCATGAAAACGCAGGAAGTCGACTACGAGAATGTGTTCGAGCAGGAGTTCACGCTGCCGCCCCTTCCGGAGGTGGCCGCGAAGCTGCTCGATCTGATCGCGAGCGAGCGGTCGTCTGTCATCGAGGTCGCCACTTTGATCAGTGCCGACGCTGGGCTCTCGGCGCGTGTTCTCCAGCTCGTCAACTCGGCGTACTACGCCCTGGCGCACTCGATACGCGATGTCAAGTCCGCGGTCGGGTATGTCGGGCTGGCGCAGGTCGAGCGTCTGGTCATGATGTCGTCTGTCATGCAGGCGTTAACCTCGAAGAGCGCCGAGGAGCAGCGTCGGATCTGGTACCACTCCTACTACACGGCGTTGACCGCCAAGCACGTCGCCCGACGATTCGAGCCGACGATCGAGCCGGACGAGCTCTACGCCGCGAGCCTGCTGCACGACATCGGCCAGCTCGTGTACCTGAAGTTCTTCCCAAACGACTTTCGCGAGCTTACGGCGTTTGCCGAGAGTCGAGGGCGGTTCCTGGTCGATGCCGAGCGGCACTTCGAGCGCCCCTCCCATCTGGTGCTCGGTGGCATGCTCTGCGAGCAGTGGGAGCTACCCGACGTCATCAAGCAGGCCTGCGAGGTGCATGAGCTGGAGCAGTTGCAGGAAACCGGCGACCTGCACCCGATTCAGATGGTGACGGGGGTCTCGAACCTGTTCGTCCATCTGGCTGACTCGAAGCTCGAGGAAGACCTGAAAAGAGAGGTTCAGTGCTGCATCAAGAACAGACTGGGATGCTCCGACGAGGAGTTCCTGACCGTGATCGGTGAGGTCTACAACCTCAAGAGCGAAGTTGGCCGGTTCCTGGAACAACTCTGAACTCGAGGGTTGGCGACCAAACCGAGACAGCAACGTGAGCCACACGACGAAGCGGCGCGACGGCAGCCTGGAGTCAGTGGATTCTTCTCGCGTGCACCCCGGTGCCGCGACTGGTGAGGCTGTCGATGCTTGCGCGCGTCACGACAAGGGCGCGACCGAGACGATCGCGGCGCTGCGGGCCGAGCTCGAAGAGGTCCGTCGGAACGCGGCTGAAACGATGGCGGAGCTCGAGGGCGCCAGACGAGCAGCGGACGTCGCCAACGAGGCCAAGAGCCAGTTCCTGGCGAACATGAGCCACGAAATTCGCACGCCGATGAACGGAATGCTCGGGATGATAAGCCTGCTGATGGAGACGCCGCTCTCCACCGACCAGCGGGATTACACGAACACGCTGGATCGTGCCGGGCAGACCCTGCTGGCGATCATCAACGACATCCTGGACTTCTCCAAGGTCGAGGCTGGCAAGCTGACGACCGAGCAGACCGATTTCGAGCTGCGCCCGACCATCGAGGAAACGCTGGAGTTGCTGGCCGAAGGGGCGCACGCCAAGGACGTCGAGCTGACCGCCCTGGTCGACCCGGCAGTGCCACTCACGGTTCGGGGGGACCCCGGCAGACTCCGTCAAGTGTTGACCAACCTGGTGGGCAACGCAATCAAGTTCACGCCGGTGGGCGAGGTGGTCGTCGAGGTCCGGACCGAGCGGGTGGATTCGAGCTGCGCCCGTGTGCTGTTTTCGGTGAAAGACACCGGAATCGGCATCTCGGACGACGGCCTGCGGCAGCTGTTTCGGCCGTTCACCCAGGTGGATTGCCAGGCAACCGGCGACTTCGGCGGCACCGGTCTCGGCCTGGCCATCTCGAAGCAGCTGACGGAGTTGATGGGCGGCACCATCGGTGTGGAGAGCGAGGAGGGGAAAGGCAGCACCTTCTGGTTCACGGTCACGTCGGAGATCGCCGACACCGCCGCGCCCGAAGCGGAGCCGGCGGCGGAAAAAGAACCGGTGAGGGCGGACCCGCCGGCAACGCCGCTCAGGCTCTTGGTGGCCG
>JASLOY010000314.1 GCA_030745255.1 Vicinamibacterales bacterium | reverse complement strand
CCGAACCATGCCTCCTACCTCCTTGGACATCGGATTCTCCCCTAATCCGTGTCCAAGAAAACCGGAGGCGCCTCAGCCATGCCTCACCTCCTATGTGTGAACGAAGAGTAGCACTCACGCCGGCTCCGGACCATGACCCGCGTCACGACGGAGCCGTGACCCGGATCGCGCCAAACGTGGTCAACGGAAACAGAATGTAGTGCAATATAATGCATACGCAATACAATCGGATGAACCATGACGCCGAATCTCAAGGCCACGACTTTCCGCCTCGAAGCCGAACTGCTCGACGCGCTCCAGGAAATCAAGGAGCGCGACGGCGTCCCCGTCACCGAACAGGTGCGACGCGGCATATTGCTGTGGCTGAAGTCGAAAGGCGTCAAGGTTGAAGCGCTCCGACAGCGTGCCAGCACACACCGCCGGGGCTAACCCGTTCTCCGTCCTAGCCGGCTAACGGGCTGTCGTGCATTATCGCAGCCTCGCCGTCCGCAACGCGCCCACGGCGCACTGGAGGCCGTTCGTGTCCACCCATCAGAGGGCGCTCTCATGTCGTCATTGCAACGACGCGGCAAGCTCCAGCTGCACATCCTTCGTGCCCTGGCTGAGTTCGAGCGCGAGCCGGGGGTCGTCTATCGCGGTGTGGTGGAGTTTGACGAGGCACTTGATCTGCCGGAGGCGGGAACGGACTGACACTGTCATGGGATCTGTCGAGCGCTGGCCGGGCAGCGCCTACCCGTGACGAACGGATGCGTGGAAGTGACCCGCGAGTTGGGGCTGGCAGTGAATGAATCGCGAGGATTCTGACACTGGCGGTCGATGGCACTGAGTTTGATACGTCGCACGAGCAGATCTCTCACGATCTGTGCGACGAACTCAGCCATGGTCACATCCCCATCCTCTTCGGGGGCCTCTGTCCCTCAGCCGCGTGGCCGGCGGCGTGAGCGCCGGCACCGGTTTTCTGTGTTTCTTGCGACATTGTCGTCGCGTCGGTTCGGAGTGCCGCGCACGGGTAGCACCGGTGGCCCGAGCGATCTGGGCGACGACCTTGTCGCCGCAGTGCGCACCCTGGTGCCGATACGCGCGGCGCGTCTGACGACCAGAGCTGCCGCGGTCATTGTGGCATCGGACGACTGTGCTGCTGGCGTGCTCCGGTTTCCGGTGCCAACGCCTGCGCGACCAGGGTTGCAACTCGAGGTGGAACTGGACTCATCGTGTGGTTTGGACGGTTGGGACCGGCAGTCGCTGCGTAACGCGGGACGCGTGTTCGGGTTGTTGCTGGAGTCACGTCGGGAGGCGAGTGCCCTGACCGACGAACGCCAGGCTGATGGCGCTGCGCCGCTCATCGGGTCGAGCGCCTGCATGCAACGGCTGCGAGGGCAGATCGAGCGGGTCGCGGCCACCGACTTCACCTTGCTCATCGAGGGAGAGACCGGATCAGGGAAAGAGCTCGTCGCGCGACAGGTGCACGACCTGAGCAATCGCCACCAAGGCCCATTCGTGGCCGTCAACTGCGCGGCGCTGGTGGAGAGCCTGCTCGAGGCGGAGCTGTTCGGGATCGAAGATCGCATTGCCACCGGAGTGCGCGGCCGACGAGGCAAGTTCGAAGCGGCCGATCGGGGCACGCTCTTCCTCGACGAGGTCGCCGAGCTGTCGCCGGCGGCGCAGGCCAAGCTCCTCAGGGCGGTGCAAGAGCTCGCCGTCGAACGGGTCGGCGGGCAGGGTACCCGGTCGGTCGACATTCGGGTGGTCGTGGCGACGAACAAATGCCTGCGGGGGCTGGTCGGGGCCGGCCGGTTCCGTGCCGACCTGTACTACCGTCTCGCCGGCGTGGAGCTGGAGGTGCCGCCCCTACGGCGCCGTCGCGAAGACATCGTGGAGCTGGCCGAGTATTTTCTGGCGCGTCATCTGGGCCTGCGTCGGCTGGCGCTGTCGGAGAGCGCCGCCGAGGCGTTGGTGACCTACGACTGGCCGGGCAACGTGCGCGAGCTCGAACGTGTGGTCGAACGCGCGCTGGCGCTGTCGAGAGAAGACGTGGTCGGACTCCAGGACCTGCCAGCCGAGCTCACTCGGACATACGCCGAAGTCCTGCAACCCTCGGTCGCCCGCGCCGAGACGATGCGGGCCTGGGGTAGCCGCTACGCGCGGCTCGTGCTGGAACGGTGCGGTCGCAACAAACGGCGTGCCTGCGAAGTGCTCGGGATTAGCTACCACACCTTGCAGTCGTATCTGCGGTACCAGGCGAGACCAAGGGGCGCGGGCGTCGCTGGCTCGGACAGCGCACCCGATGACACTGTCACGTAAGACCGCCGGCTGCTCACATTGGCGCGTGGGCCCGTCCGGGGGGCTTCCGGAGGCGGTCCTGGTGTCAGCCTCACCTACCTGCCGGAACCGCCGGGTCGGCGTGGCGTCACGTTCTTAATGGGCGGCCGGCGCGACGAGTCGCCGGCATCGTGGAAAGCTCCGCTGACACTGACGGTGCCCTCGCGCACGGCGCGCTCGAACGTCCGCTTCAGGTAGCGCTTCACGAGCCGCCGGAAAGCCGGGATGAGGCACAGGAAGCCGGCAAGGTCTGTGAGCAGGCCAGGCGTGATGAGCACGGCCGCTGCAATGAGGATCAGCACGCCGTCGACGATCGGATCGGCGGGCAACCGGCTTGCGGTGAGGTCCGCTCGAAAACGCGCCAGGGTGCTCATGCCCTGCTGCCTGGCCAGCGACGCGCCCACAACCCCCGTGGCCATGATGATTCCGACGGTCGTCAGGGTACCCACGCGCTGGCCGATCTCAATGAGCAGGAACAGCTCGATGACCGGAATGGCGATGAAAAGAAGGAGAAGGCGTCCCATGTCAGCACCACGGCGTATCGCGCCACTTCTGGGACCGAACGCGTGGGACGTGGGGGTAGACCCTGCGTGGGTGGGGTGGAGGCACTGTCGCGCTGGACGGATCGTGGGCCGGCAACTCAGTGGGTCAACGACGTTTGCCGGTGAAAGTCCCGTCTCCGAATCCTCCGAGTGACATCGTGCCGGAGAGCGTGCCATCATCCTGCAAGGCGCCAGTGTAGGTCACCTCGAGGGCGTATCCCTGCGCCTCGGCGTCGAACGAGAACGTCACGTCGTTACCGTCGACGCTCCCAGTCACATCGGCCTCGCCCAGTGTGTCGGACGAGTAGTGGCCGGTCAGCTCCGAGCCGTTCTGCACCAGCGTGACACTCGGTGTGGTAGTCCCCCCGGCTTCGGTGTCGACGGTCAACGCCCAGTCGCCCGCCACATCGGCCGGGTTCTGGGCGCTGACGCCGAGCCCCATTGCGAGCATGACGATCGCCAGCGACGCAACTGTCACACCGTTCGTCATCCGAATTGCTACCTGCTTGCCCATCCGGCACTCCTTCCCAGTCGTGGAACGTCCCGGCGTCGGCGGTCCGACGCCAGGCCGCGACGCGTCACCCTTACGGAATGACGAATACTACGAGGTTCTCGTAACGGAGAGTTGGCGTCAAGGCCCAATTGCCAACCAAAGAGCAGGTCGCTCTAAGAGACAGCAGGCCGGCTTGTTTGCCTTCCGGCCCGACCACGATGTTTGTGACGGTACTCAGGCTCTCAGCCCGGAGACGATGGCGCGAAGAACCATGAGCAGACCAATGGCGACCAGGACAAGGGGCCAGCCATTCTCGATGACCGGCATCACCCACCCCTCGAGCCAACCCAACGTGAAGGAGAAGCCCACGACTCCGACCACGAGTCCGACGGCGGCAGGCACCAGAAGTCCCGATTCGCGAAATCTCCCCGCCACCCAGGTAGCCGCGAAGGCCGATCCCGCAATGAGAGGGAAGGCAGGCCAATAATCCTCCATCCTCCACCATTCCAGAGGGCCCACGGTGAAGATGAAGAAGAATAGGCCTACGAGGATACCGGCCGTGCCCGGAAAGGCCAGGTCAGGATTTTTGCTCGTGATGGAGGAGATGAGGAAGGCAGCTCCTGCCAGACAAGGAAAGATGGGCCAGAGTTCACCGAGACCTGGAAGGTCGAAGCCCAGGTTTCGGATCAAGAACCAGACCCCCAGGGTGACCAGGAACATACCGAGGGTGACGGTTCCTCCCCGCCGACGGATCGTCTCCGCATCAGTCATTGGCCCGGGTCTCCGCCAGAATCCCTCGGCGCTAAATAAGGCAGCGTGGTGCCGGGCTGCAAGGGCATGGTTCGTTGTAGAGTCAGCCGATTATAGGCCCATCGCGCCCTGCCGGTCGCCAAGCCGGACCACTTCGAGGTCGAGGACGGTCACCAGGTAGAGGAGCGCCATCACGGTGGTTCCCGAGAAGCCCGCGGTCGTGACGTCAACATGTCCCTGAGCGCCCTTGTTCCGCGCCATTCTTACCGCATAGGATCACGACCGTGGAAACGCTGCTCTCCTGGGTGCCGGAAAGCTTGAGGCACCCTGCGATCCTGGCGCTCATCGTCGCCAGCGTTTCGCTGGCCCTGGCCAAGCTCGTCGAGCTGCTGCTGTGCCGAGTCCTTCACCGGGTGGCCCGACGCACGCGGACCGACTTCGACGAGAAGCTGATCGATGCGTTGCACCGCCCGATCTTCGTCAGCGTGCTGTTGATCGGCCTGCGGATGGCGGTGCTCATCCTCGGTCCGCCCGAAGCCGTGATGGGCTGGACGGACAGCCTCGTCCAGACGGTGGCCATCTTCGTCTGGACCGTCGCCGGACTTCGGGTCGTTTCTCTGGTGTGCGGGAGCATGGGCGGTGCGGTGCGCCGGAGCGAGTGGATCGACGAGCGGACGTTGCCGTTGTTCGACAACCTGGCGCGGCTGATCCTGCTGGGCGCGGCAGCCTACTTCCTGCTCCTGGCGTGGCATCTGAACATCAGCGGCTGGCTTGCCTCGGCCGGCATTGCCGGCCTGGCGCTCGGGCTGGCGGCGCAGGACACGCTGTCGAACATCTTCGGGGGACTGTCGATTATCGCCGACGCGCCCTACAAGGTCGGGGACTGGGTCAATCTCGACGGCGGCGAGCGGGGGCGTGTAACCCAGATCGGGCTGCGCAGCACGCGG
>JASLOY010000313.1 GCA_030745255.1 Vicinamibacterales bacterium | reverse complement strand
CACACCATTCCGCAAAACGGTGAACCCGGTGTCGAAACCTGGGAGAACGGCTCGTGGCGCTACACGGGGAACACCAACGTCTGGTCCTGGATGAGCTGCGACGAGGAGCTCGGCTACGTCTATCTTCCGCTCGGGACGCCGAGCGACGACTGGTATGGCGGGCATCGGCTCGGCAACAACCTGTTCGCCGAAAGCCTGGTCGCGCTCGACGCCGACACGGGCGAGCGCATCTGGCACTTTCAGGCGGTGCACCACGGCGTCTGGGACTACGACTTCCCGACCGCGCCGAACCTGGTCGACATCGTCGTCGACGGCCGCCCGATACGGGCCGTGGTCCAAGTCAGCAAGCAGGCGTTCGCCTACGTGCTCGACCGGGTGACCGGCGAGCCGGTCTGGCCAATTGAGGAACGGCCGGTGCCAACCAGCACCGTGCCGGGCGAGCGACTCTCCCCCACCCAGCCGTTCCCAACCAGGCCGCCCGCCTTCGACCGCCAAGGTGTCACCATCGACGACCTGATCGACTTCACCCCGGAGCTGCGCCAGGAAGCGCTCGACATCGTCGAAGACTTCGTCATCGGCCCCATCTTTACGCCGCCGATCGTCGCCGGTCACGACGGCAAGCAGGGCGTCATCCAGCTGCCGGGCATCATCGGCGGCTCGAACTGGCCGGGCGGCTCGATCGACCCGGAAACCGGGTATCTCTTCGTTCAGTCGGCGACCTATCCGTGGGTGACCGCGCTGGAAGCGCCCAACCCCGACGAGTCGGACCTAGCCTACCGATTCGAGACCTGGAGCCGGACACCACCCGGTCCACGGGGGCTGCCGCTGATCAAACCGCCCTATGCGCGGTTGACCGCGATCGACCTGAATCGGGGCGACATCGTCTGGCAGGTGCCGCACGGCGACGGCCCCCGGGCCAAGGTGAACGCCCTCATCGGCGACGGCACCGATGTCGGCCCGCTCGGCTGGGAAGCACAGTCGGCGGTCAACGGGAACGCCCCGCTCGTGACGCAGACGCTGCTCTTCGTCAATCAGGGCGTCACCCCGGATGACCCGAACAGCACCCAGCTCGGCGTGATGCGCGCTTTCGACAAAGCGACCGGCGCGGTGGTATGGGAGCAGCCGATCGACACGTCGCCACGCGGCGCACCGATGACCTATCTGCACGACGGCAAGCAATACTTGGTGTTAGGTGTCGGTGGCGGCGACAGCCCTCCGGGGCTGCGCGCATACGCGCTCCCGTAACGGAGTGCAGGTCGTGGCCTCGCTCCCCGCGTCAGGCCGACCCGTCTCAGTCCAGCACGTCGAACAGATAGCTGTACTTCAGGATTACACTGCGTCCGGCGCCGGTCGGCAGGAAGTCGCCGAGCCCATCTGTTTCGTTGTAGACGAGGAACAGACCGGTGTTGGCGTCCTGTAGCCAGCCGAACCGGAAGTTCGCCGACCAGAGATCGGCGCTGTCGTTGTATTGCAGCAAGCTCTGCGCGAACAGCCGCGGCGAAAAGTTGTAGGCGATGCGCGTCGTCACCAGGTTCGTGATGACGAAGCCATTCGGCAGGTCGATCTCGTTGCGGCTCCAGCTCAGATTGACGTTCAGCGCTTCGCCGCGGCGAAACCCGAGCGAGGGCCCGTACGTCAGCAGGTCTCCGCCGAAGAACCCGCTCGCCTGAAACCGCAGACCGGCCGTGACCGGAGCCGATCGATTCGTGTTGTAGCTCAGCGACACCTCGTGCCAGTCGTACACGCCCGGCAACACGGGCACCCCGGACACGCTGAACTGGTTGACCACCCCTTCCTTCCGGATGTTCCAGGTAGTGATCGCCGACGAGCTGTCGTTGAACTCCCACCGGTTGTCGATGTGGAGCAACGAGCTCTCGATGAACCCGTCATCAAAGTTCCAGAAGCGATTGAACGTGACGTGCGGCTGCATCTCCTGGATCTTCAAGAGATCGTCCGGCCGCCAGGTATAGAACAGCCCGCCCTCGGCTTTCCGGAAACCGGTGCGCCGCACGAAACCCACCTCGGGGTTGAAGTTGTCGCCCATCTCCATGTAGTTGGCGCGCACACGCCAGGCCTGGGTGTTGTAGTCGACGGCCAGGTCGTAGGCCTGATCGTCACCGCCGAGCCCGGGTGTCTCGGTCTGGGCGGCGAACCCCGACACCAGCCCGTTCTGACCGAAGCCCCAGCGGCCGTCGATGGCGTAGGTCCGGTTGATGTCGTTGTCGTCGGCGAACCGCCCCATCGCCTGCCGATTAACGAACAGCGCGCCGATGCTCGAGCGATTGGGCAGGTCCTGACGAACACGCGCCACGCTGAAGTTGTTGCCCGGCGTCGATCCACCGGTCGCATCCGTCTGCATGTTCAGCAAGCCGACGGTCACCCCGTCCGACACCTTCCCCGACAGCCGTGCGCCTCCGAGAATCGGAATCGCCTGCCCCCCGGCACCGATGCCGATGCGACGACTGAAGAAGAGCTCGGTCTGCCCGGGATCGTTGAAGGCGGCACCACCGCTGTTGGCGACGGTGAAGGCACCCGCATTCTCGAGAAAGAACGGCCGCTTCTCCGGAAAGAACAGGTTGAAGCGGTCGAGGTTGATCTGCTGCTGGTCGACCTCCACCTGCGCGAAGTCGGTGTTCACGGTCAGATCGAGCGTGAGACCCGATGTGACCCCGTACTTGAGGTCGCCACCGATGTCCC
This sequence comes from Vicinamibacterales bacterium, assembly GCA_030745255.1. Lineage (GTDB taxonomy): Bacteria > Acidobacteriota > Vicinamibacteria > Vicinamibacterales > UBA8438 > NP936. Next base: position 2,358 of record JASLOY010000313.1, on the reverse strand, counting down.
CCAACGCCGTATCGGAGCTGCTGGAGGCCGCACGCCGTCGTACGGCTTCGCCGACGACATACGGGGTAACGCGCAGCGTGCGCCACAACCCCTCTGGCGCCTCAACCCCGGTCAGCTGGCCGGCCAGCGACACGCGAAACAGATCGAACTGTCGCGGCAGTGGCGCCCAGTAGGCCGACTCGTTGCGCCGGCGGACGTTCCGCTGGAAGTTCACGCCCCAGGTCTGCGCGCGGCCCGGTGAGAAGCGGATGGTGCGAAATGGAATCGCGAACTCGGCGCTCCAGCCAATGTCGGTGACGGCGGTGCGCACCTGCCAGACGCCGTCCCAGTTCAGATTGAAGCCGCCGCCGGCGCCGCGGGACGTGCCGCCGCCGCCCATGCCGCTGCCGCCTGCCCCTTCGTTGACGACCTGGCCGTCGTATTCCTGGCCGGAGGGGCTGGTGCCAAAGACGAACCCGTTCTGCCGGTCGAGAAAGGTGTCGAGGATGAGCTGGAAGCTGTCGCTGTCGCTGAGCGACGAGTCACGCCGGCTGTCGGTCACGATGATCGACGCCGGATCGCGGTCGTAGCAGACGATGCCGAAATAGATTGTCTCGTCCGTGAAGACGATGCGCACCTCGGTGCGCTCGGAGGCCGGCTGCCCCTCGTCGGGCGCCGTCTGAAGAAACCCCGTCGCCGGAACGACGCCGACCCACGCCGGGTCGTCGAGCACGTCGCCGTCGACGAGTGGCGGGCGCTCGACCCGCACGGCGCCGACGGCCCTGTCGGCGGTCGTCGCCACCAGATCGATAGCAGTCACGGACTGGCCCGGTTCCGGCGGTTGGCTCGGGTCCTGGGCCGCGGCGGTCGACGGCGCCAGCGCCAGCATCGCCGCGACGAGACACGACGGCGTGATCTTGCACACGCTGCTGCCGCTCCCGTGGCTCGGTCGCCGAGATCGTCCAGATGTGACCATGTACATGACCTACAACATGACCATATGACTACGGTGATCGTCGCCGACGCAAGAAGCCGACTGGCCGAATTCCTCCGACGCGTCGAAGCCGGAGAAACGGTGACAATCGCACGCCGGAACCGGCCGATCGCGGAGCTCCGGCCGGTGGAGCCCCTTTTGCGGAAACCCCGACCGGCCGGTGTCTGCAAAGGCGAGTTCGTGGTGCCCGACGATTTCGACGCCCCGCTTCCTCAGTCGGTCATCGAAGGATTCCAGGGCTTCGAGAAATCGTGAAGCTGTTGCTCGACACGTCCGTGTTCCTTTGCTACGTCGCTGGCAGCACGCAACTGCCGAGAGATGTCGCGCGCGCGATACACCTCGCCCATGCCGCCTTCACCGATCTTGGCGGCGACCGAGTAGGAACCGAGAGAAGCGCCTGGTTCTCGCGGCATCACTGATGGCTGCGTACGGTCAGCCGACTACACGGACTCGCGACGTAGTACACCTCAGTCATCATCGTGCGGATCACCCGCCTGCGAGATCCGATTGAAGCTGGGCAGCAGATCGCCCTGACCGAGCGCCTCCTCGAGCAGTGCCAGCAGCCGCCGGATTCGGCCGGCGTCCAACTGAGCGCCGTGCACGCGCCAGAGACCCCGCGCATCATCCAGATCCTTGGGCCGGCCAGCTAGCACCTTGGCGACGACCAGGTCTCCGAGATCGATCAAAGGGACGGTCGTGCCTCCCAGGTCCATGGCGCGCGCACGGTCGAGAAACTCGCTCTCCAGGCCGGATCCGGCCACGACCACGTCGAGCGGCATGGCGGTAGCGGTGTGCACGAACGGCATCACACGGGTCCGACGCACGAAGGCGGGATTGTCCACACGCAGGACAAACCCGGCCGCCGTCATGTCGCGCACGAAGCGGTCGGTGTCTTCGGGATCGAGTGCGACGGTGACGTCGACGTCGGCGCTCAACCTCGGCACGCCGTATGCGACGACCGCCTGGGCTCCGAACACATACCAGCGGCCCCACCGGTCGAGCACTCCCGACAGCGCCGTCAACAGCTCAAGCGCGGCGGGCTGAATCGGCACGGGCGAACAGCTCCGTCATGCGAACATGGGCGCGCAGATCCTCAGTCCGGGTTTCGGCATCGGGCCACGTCGGGTTCTGTAGTCGCGCCTGACGGCGTAGCTCGTCGGCGATCCGGAGCCCCTCACGCGGGCCAAGCCGAGCGATTCGCTCGGCCCAGTAGACCAACTTCGAGTCGCGCGCAGCGTCCCAGTCGCGAGCCATGAAGTCTCGAATACCGCTCGTGATCACAGCGGTGCCCTCCTCATCTCGCCAGCTCATCAACTCGTCGACTCGTCGTGGGCATAGGCGAGCCAGCGTCGAGCGTCATTGTTTGGCGGTCGCCCGTTCGCGCG
>JASLOY010000312.1 GCA_030745255.1 Vicinamibacterales bacterium | reverse complement strand
CCGCCGCGACCGAATCATAGGTATCGATCAACAGAACTGACTGCTCGCCGTAGACGGTCATGAATCGTTCGAATGCCGTCAGTTCGTCCGTCTGCGCCATCACCCAGGAGTGCGCCATCGTGCCCGACACAGGCACCCCGAAGCGATAGCCAGCCTCGACGTTTGAGGTGGCCTGGCAACCCGCCAGACACGCGGCCCGCGCCGCGCACATCGCCGCCTGCGTCCCGTGCGCGCGACGCCCGCCGAACTCGGTCACGGGTCGTCCGCCGGCCGCCTGCGTTACGCGTGCCGCCTTGCTCGCAATCGACGTCTGAAACAGGATGGTCGCCAGCAGCGCCGTCTCAACGAGCTGCGCCTCCGGCAGGGGCGCCGTCACCCGCACGATCGGCTCACCAGCAAAGACCGGGGTACCCTCCGGAACAGCCCACACGTCGCCGGTGAACCGCAGTCGAGGCAGATAGTCGTCGAAAAACTCTGGAGCGGCGCCTCGTAGAGCAGACAGTGTCCTGACATACGCGATCTCGTCAGGTGTGCATCTCCACGCCTCGAGGTAGGAAATCGCCTGCTCGAGGCCAGCCGCCACCAGATATCCGCGTGTCGCCGGCAAGTCCCGCACAAAGAGCTCGAACGTGGCCCTGGTGTTGTCGGCCCCCATGGCGACATATCCCGCCGCCATCGTCAGCTCGTAGAGGTCCGTGGAGAGGGCGCCAGGCACCTAGACATCCCCTCCAGACGAAGTGGTCACGTCTTGATCAACGCTCATTGCCACCTGAGATGTCTAGGCCCAGCGTAGCGGGGCCGGTGAGAGCAGCCTGGCGGCGTTGCGCAGCCGACGCTCGCCTGGACAGTTCGCGGCGCAGCTTCGCTGCCGGATGGTAATGTATCACCGATGATCGGACCGCCCCAGCCACCAGCAACACCGGACGACGGCACCTCCACCGCGGTCCTCGTGGTCGATGTGCAGCGCGACTTCTGTCCGGGCGGGGCGTTGGCTGTGGCTGACGGCGATCGGGTCGTGCCTGTGCTGAATCGCATCCTGGACGCTGCTCACACGCGCGGCTGTCCGGTCTACGCCACCCGGGACTGGCACCCTCCAGACTCCAGGCACTTCCTCGCAGGTGGAGGCTCCTGGCCCGTGCACTGTGTCGCCGGCTCCCGCGGCGCCCAGTTTCACCCCGACCTGCGTCTCCCGGACGGCACCGAGATCGTCAGTACGGGGACCGAGGCAGACAGCGACGGCTACTCAGCCTTCGAGGGGACTCTCGACGACGGCACCCCACTCGCCGAAGACCTGCGCCGCCGGGGCATCACGCACATGGTCGCCGGAGGACTCGCGACCGATTACTGCGTCCGACACTCGGTCCTTGACGCCATTCGGGGAGGATGGCGCGTGACGCTCGTGACCGATGCGATCGCCGCTGTGGATCTGAAACCTGGCGATGGCGCGCACGCCCTGGAGGAGATGCGCACAGCCGGCGCTGAGCTCTGCCGGTCGGCCGACCTCGAGTTCTTGTAGCCAGACCTGAGCTCGGCGTCGACTCCCTGGCGCGGCGCCAGGCTGGCAAGGCGCGACGAGGGAACATGCAGGCGGCATGTGACCGAGGAAGCAACGCCACCAGCCGGGATGCCCGCCGCCAGGAGGTCAGTTGCCTCGCACTGGACTGGGCCCACCGCTGAACGTCCACAGGTAGTCGCGGATCGACCTGATCTGTGCGACCCCGTCCTGCTCGAACTGCGGGTAGAACGAGCCGGGGTACTCGGTCCAGAAATTCGGCATGTTGGTGCCGGGTTGAATGTCCAGCGGTCGGATCATCCATTCCAGCACCCAGTCCGCTTGCAACCGTTCCGGCGACATTCGCAGGTCCGGCGCCAACGTTGCGACGTCCTGACCTTCCGGAATCGTATCGAGCACGTGGCACTGCTGACAGCGCAACAACTCGAACAGTTCCTCGCCCGTGCGGAGATCGCCCGGGTCCGGATCGACCTCGTGCGTGCGGAACGGTCCGACGGCATCGGAGACGGCCGCAAAGTAGTCGATCGCCTCGTTCCAGTCCGCATCGTCGAGCCCGAAACTTGGCATCCTCACATCGAGCCACGGCCGAATGGTGATCGGCCCCCTCAAGAACGCATACAGCCAATCGGGCTTCACCTTGGCGCCCTCTGGCGTCAGGAGTGGAGGTGCCAGGTGCGCCTCCTCCACCAGGTCTCGGTAATCCCCGCCATCCCCTTCCATCTCGTGACACGCCACACAATTCCGGCGCCGGAACAGATTGCGACCATTGATCGTTGCATCCTTCCGAGCCGAGCGCGCCACCTGCGCCACCTTCGGCTGCACATCCCGCTGGAAGCTCATGACCGCGGTCGTCAGTAGGCGGGCCTCCTCTTCGCTGAAACCGAAGTCCGGCATCCGAAGCTTCTCGAGCGGCTGCAGGATCCTGTTCCGGTCGTAGATTCTCGGGTCGAGGAGCTTCTGTCCGATCCAGTCCCGCTTGGTGTGAGGGATGTCGTGCACGAACGCGAAGTCGAATTGCGGGAGCAGCTTGCTCCCCTCCGCCGAGAGCTCCGTGCCGATCGGCTGAATGTCGTCGAACCCGTCGATCTCGTGACAGCTGTAGCACCCGTACCGACCGATCGCCCGACGTCCCAGGTCGAGCTGCCGCTCCTCCGGGCTCATCCCCGCCACTTCGGCCTGCGCCTCTTCATACGGCACAATCGCGCGAATGTAGTCCAGCAACACCGCATCCACGTCTGTGGCCTGATACGTCGCCTGGGCACCCACACCGGTGCCCCCTGTCAGCCCGACCAGATACTCAGCGACGTCGCTCACCTCGCCGTCTGTCAGCCGCATGTCCGGCATGTAGGCCTCGGCGCTGTAGTGCCGCGGATTCCGCACCCAATCGAACAACCATTCGAAGGTCGTCTTGCTGCCAATCGCCTGGAGCGGCTGTCCAAACGTGCGTCGCGGCCCCGCCGCCTGGCGAGTCTCGCCGCCGGTGACATGGCATGCCAGACACCCCACCGCTTCGACGATCTGCTGCCCGTTCTCGGCGTCGCCACGACGCGGGTTCGACACGGCCAGCTCGTGTTCCTCCGAATTCGCGTAGAGGTAGGCCACGACGGCATCGATTTCAACCTCGTTGCGAACGGCGTCCTCCGGCGAGTCGGTGTTGGAGTTGTACCAGACACGCGGCATCCAGGTGCTTGGTTTGACGGCCCGTGGGTCGCGAAGCCAGTCGCTCACCCACTCCCGGTCGAGCTTTGAGGCTACCTTCACCAGGTCGGGCCCCGGCTTCCGCAGATCCTCGAACCCGGCCGTCTTGTGGCAGGAATAGCAGCCAGCGCGCTCATACATGCCATAGGCGAGATTCAGGTTGTCCGCCTCCGGCACGAACACCTCACCCTTGTGGCACTTGGCGCACGATGCTTCGGTCATCCCGGTGGGCAGCATCGGGTAGTCCCAGAGATGTGACTCCTCCCAGTGATAGTCCACTTCCCACTGCGCCATCTGCTCGTCTGTGGCCGGAGAGTGGGCCGCGTCAACGAACGTAATTGACTGCCCCATGCCCTCGTGGCACACCGTGCAGCCGGTGGTCTCGATCGAGTGGGGCGAGCTGTTGCCGACATAGACATCCAGATTGGGGTGCGTCCGAAACGGCTGCGGGTACTCTTCGTAGCCCTCCCGGTCGATCGCCAGATGACAGGTTTCGCACCGATCCATCTTTGGCACGCGGATGAAGTTCACGTCGTCCACGACGTTCGGTGTGATGGTCTGGCGCACCTTCAAGCTAGGCGCTAGAAAATCCACCAGCGGCGCGTTCAGGAGATAGTCGTCGATCAGGCTCGGCTCCAGGTCCGAAATCAGGCCTTGGAGCCGCTCCGTCTCGCCAGTCAGCGACGTCAGCTCGTCGTCGATGACAGCAACCCCCTCGCTGATCGCCGCCAGCTGCGCCCGCAGACCGTCCCGAGTCGCCGTCTGCGACTCGACCTCGAGCCCCTGCGCCAGCCACTCCTCGTACAACGCGGTGACCTCCGCCTCGCCCGGCACCTCCGCCTCCGGGTCCTCGGCGTGGATCTCTTCGCGTCGCGACTCGAATGCATAGCGGTCCACGTCGTAGTTCGCCTTGGTGAACTGGAAGTTCTGGGTGGCGACGAACAGCTCCCGCTCGACCTCCGCCAGCTGCGCCTCGAGCTCGTCCCTCTGCGCGGCACTCGAGGCCAACTCCTGCTCGGCCGCGGCCCGTTGGGACGTCAGCTCCGCCACCCGCGCCTGGTCGACATCCCCCTGGGCGGCCGCCAGACCGGCGCGCGTCACTTCCATCTCGAGCTGCGTGAACTGCCGCTGGTAGTTTTTCCACTCCCGGTCGTAGTCGTCCCAGATCATCCAGACTGTCGTGAACAGCACGAACAGGCTGGACGCGGCGAAGACCACGTTCAGGAAATCGATGTTGTAGGCGTGTCCGACTGCCCTCTTGTCTGCCATGGCGCGAGATCTCGGCGTCCCAGCGGGGACGCCCTCGAGGTTAGATGTTGAAGAAGAACTCCGGAATCGAGACGATGTATTTCAGGTTGAACAACCACCGCGTCAACATTTTCACCGGCAACGACAACATCAAGAGAAACAGTGTGACGGTGACGTAATAGCGAGCGGGCCCCAACTTCTCGAAATACTTGGCGAGCCCTTTCCTGGCCAGGGCGACCGGCAACACCACCATGTAGCCGACGGTCAGCAAGATCCCGAAGATCTCGCGGATGAACCAGTTCTCCGGCTGCGCCATTCCCAGCCCCCGCACCCAGATGAACTCGGACAGTTGCACGTTGGTCAGCGCCTCGAGCTTGTGGATGTCCCAGAACTCGAACGGCCCGAAGAAATTCCAATTTGGCCCACGCAAGAAGGTCCCCAGCACGATTAGCGACGACCAGAGCACGACGAACCCGAACAGGAAAATCGTGATCGCGAACCGGCGCTCTCTGAACGTATAGTAACCCGACCCCCGGGGGTTGCGGTCCAGGTAGGGAACGGCCATCAGCCCCACGATGATCAATGAGGGCAGCACCACCCCG
>JASLOY010000311.1 GCA_030745255.1 Vicinamibacterales bacterium | reverse complement strand
CGCGGCGAGAGAGATACGGGTTCTCGAAGAGACGGGCGACCTGTTCGACGTGTCGTTCGAAGCGGACGCTGCACCTAACGTCTCCTTTGGGATCGAGGCGCGTGGCAACCTCGTCACCTGCAATATCGCGGACGAGACGGTGTCCTTCATGGACAGGGCGGCCACACTACGCGCCATCGACGGGCACATCAGAATCCGGTTGCTCATCGACCGGACGTCGCTGGAGATCTTCGGTAACGACGGCGAGGTCTCCATGTCGTTCTGCTTCCTGCCTGAGGCCGCGGACTGGAGTCTCGCGCTGCACGGTGGCGACGCGGGCGCCCGGATCCGCGATCTGACCGTGCGCACGCTTCGGTCCAGCTGGAGAGTATAGGCTACGACACCTCGGCCAGGCTGCTTCCTATGCCACTCCCTATGTGGTCGGACACCGATCGACAACTGGCCTTTCGAGGAGTGAAAGGAGGCGACATAAGAGGGTCTCCCTCTCTTTTCGTGAAAGGGGGTTCAGGGAGTGGCTGGTTGGGGCAGCACACGCTTCCGAAGCAAGTCGAATGCGGCGCGCCCGTACATCTGCCGCTTGATGAGCTTGAGCCGGTTCACTTGACCCTCGGTCTGCCCATTGCTCCACGGCAGCAGTAGGGCGTTTCGCACCGCGTCCAGATCGCGCATGATGCCGGAGCCGAACCGCCGGAAGGTCGTGATCCCTCCCTCACGGACATCGTTGATCCAGGACATCAGTTCATCGCACTGCTGCTCTCGGACCATCGCCATGAACCGCTGCACGAGATCGTAGACGGCGCGAGCGTTGGTTTCGGCGCGGAACATCCGCTCGAGCGTGTCTCGATCCCGCTCGGTCAGATCCGTGGGATTCCGCGTCATGAGGCGTGCTGCGCGTTGTGGCGACCAGGGACGCACCTTCGTCCCGGTGACACGTCGTGGACGCTCTGGGCGAAGCATCTCTGCGATCCACATCGTTACCCACCGGTCGGTACCCGAGTATCCCTGAGCGCGGATCTCGTTCGCGATCGCTGTCCCGTTGCGACAGCCCGCGGCCCAACGCGCACGAATGTACGGCTTGTAGGGGTCCAGCTTGCCTGGTCGAGGCGTATACTCGGCCGAGGGCGGGCAGCAACCCGCACGAATGTAGCGCTGAACCGTGCCTATACCGACTCCAAGGCGCTCTGCGATGTCGATTTGGAGCCACCCCTTGGCATACAGGTCCATCACGGCTTGATAGCGGACGAGACGGCGTCTATACCCGGGAGTCTGCGCGGCTGCTGGACTGGCGGTGGAGCGGTCCTTATCGACCATTCCAGCAGCGGCTCTCAGACAGGCACGCTTGCTAGCCAACCACCGCTGGAGCGTGTCTCCCAAGTTCTTCAGCAAATGCCATCGGTCGGCGACTGGGATAGCATCCGGCGCGCCGTCTTGGACTCCCTTGATGTATTCGGGGTCGCGATCTCGGCTTACGATCTCGACCCGGGATGCTCCTTCAGCCACCCTTCCACAGTCTCTGCGGTTGCATCAGGCAGGATGTCGACAACGCGCCGTCGCTCAAGATCGACCAAGATGGTTCCGTAGGTGTGTCCCTTGCGCTTTGCCCAGTCGTCGACACCCAAGACACGAGGCGTCGATGCGGCAGCTTCGGGAGCACGTCGGATCATCCGCAGGAGCGTGGCTGGGCTGGCGGGCATCGCCAACGGAGCCAGCAGTCGGGATCCGCCTTCTCCTCCCGCAACAAACGCCACATGCAACTGCTGGCCAGCGAGCCGATGAGTGCGCCGTGCGTAGGGTGCTAGGAACGGGTGTAGTCTCTCAGTGAACGTCCGTCGAGGACACGGCGCAGCATCACAGAAGAAGCGTCGCACCGTGAGCATCAGACGGACCTGGTACCCGCACACTGGTAGGTCGGCAGGCTGTCGAACGTAACGACTGTGAACGCGCGGCGACGGACCACCGCATTTAGGACAGGGGCATTCTAGGCGAGTCGAATGCATCTCGATGATGATGGTTCTGTCGTCGACGCACGTGGCGTCCACAACCAACTCACACGTCTTGGGTAAGAGGGCTTCAAGCAGCACGCGACGACCTCCATAGCAGCTGATTCCTGGGAGAAACAGGCTACGGAAATCCACTTCTCACGAAAAGAGAGGGAGACCCGCTTATGTCCCATCGAGCGCCGCCAACGCCGCCGTGTCGGGTCCTCGGCAGTCACCCCTGTCAGGTGATCCGATTCTTGGAAAGTCAGGCGTCCTCCACAGTGATGCTCATATCGTCGCCGTTGGATAGCGCCGGAGCGCCAAACCCCGTCAGCGCAGCGCCCGACTTGATCGCGTCGAACAGCGTCGTCGTGCCGTCCTCGGATAGCCGCCACGTGAGCAGGTAGCGATCCGGGTCGTCGCCGAGCATCCCGATGTGCGTGAGCGTCTGGTCTAGCAAAGCGAGTGTGTTCGCCAGGCAGACGCGCTCCGCATGCTCGAGGTCGTCCAGTTGTGCGCGGGAGAGGCCCTTTCGCGTCTTCTCGTTGCGTCGGAGCGCGGCCCGCGTCTGCTCGGCGTCGATCGGGATGCGATACATCACCTCCACCCCATCGACCATGAGCGAGAAATCGAACGTCACGCGGCCGTGGCGGCGACGTGGGATCACTTCTACCGCGCCGTTGGCTTCCAGAAGCGCGACGATCTTAGCGATGAGCGAGTGGGCGTCCTGGGACGTGCTGTAGTTGGGGATCGTCTTCTTGCTGTAGTCCCTCATGGTCACCTTCCGATGAGAGGGGGTATGGCACAACGCGCACCACCGGCAGTCGCTCCCACAGACTGATCAGACCTGCGGCGCGGGGCCAGATGCGCCAGCCAGCATGGCTTCGCTCACAGGGCGATAGTCTACGCGGCCGTCTCGCATGACATAAGCTGGGAGGCAGGTCGGGAACTACGCTCGCGCACCGGCCCGTTGACTGAAGGGCAACCGTACGGCACGATGAACGCAACCGCCCAGGAGGCGGGAACAAACACGGTCTGAAGTAGAAAGACCGCCCAAGGGAAGTGGAAAGCCCAGGCGGTCCTTCGAAGATGCTTCAAGAGCAATGTTCGTCGCTACCAACGGCGAACATGGCAACCGATGATTTGCGTACCCGTTCCGGCACTGAGAATTGTAACCCGGCGCCGGCCCGTGCGCAAGCGTAGAGACGACAGCGCATTCGAGAAGAGCACAAGAAACCCCCGCGTGTAGGCGGGGGCATCTCGAACACAGGCGATCTCTCGCCCACGCTCTTAGTTGTTGAGGGCAGCTTACGCCACGGGGAGGGTCGCCGCCAAGGGGTACACGATGGCGGCACAGCTCGCGACGGAGACCGACGACCGGCACGAAACGAGGCGACGGAACTGGTTCCACCTCAGCAGGGGATGGAAACGGCATCCCGCGTGGCGCACGATGACGCCCGCGAATCGGGTCGTGTTCTACACGATCCTCGACATCGCCAATGAGATGTGGTTCCCCGACAGCGTTCAGCTCTACAAGGCCGAGCTCGCCGACGAATCCGCGACGTCGACGAGAACGGTGAAGCGCGCGCTCGAGGAGCTGCGTGACGCCGGCGTACTGCACTTCGGCACGGTCGAGGAGGACAGAGACCGGCGTACCGCCGTGCGGATCCGCATCGACTACGACGCCCTCACCAGGCTCGGAAGTCGGCGATCTGCCGAGTCAGGCGCGAGGAAGTCGGCAGAATGCCGACATGACGTCTCGGAAACTCAGCGGCCGTGCGGGTCTCCGCCGACCCAAGTACAACTCCAGAAGAAACAACCAGATTGTCCTGGCGGACAACTTCGTGTCCCGGAGGTGGGAGGAGGACTTCGCGAGGGCGACCTGTGTCCCAAATGCCAGACGCATCGACTGACCGTGAAGTTCAAGACCGACGCGGCACACCGGACCAAGCAGCGTTTTCTCGCCTGCTCCGGCTATTCGGCCGGCGGTTGTCGTGGGTTCACGTGGAATCTCGGGTCGACCGGCTACGAACCCTCTCAACGCGTCCTGTCACAGGCGCTTGTCGGGGCGCGTCATGTGCCGGGTCGACCGGCGCTCGTGCAGGAGACCTTCGCTGCGGCGCAGCGGGTCGAGGAGAACGCGGCGTCTACTGCGTCCGACCGCCCAACAGACCTGTCCGAGTGGCTCTCCACGTCGCGCTATCTGCCCGAAGACCTGATGCTGGACTCCCTCGACGGCGTGGCGCCGGATTTGGCGGCGCATCACCGTTCCCAGGGGAGTGACAAGCATGCCATCCTGCGGGATGTGAGGGGTCGGCTATGAAGCGACGGAAAGACTCGACTGCGCGGCAGATGACGACGGACGACGAAATCCGTCGGCGTCGCGACGAGGTGATCCGGGAAGCGCGGGCTCCCAAGGCCGCCCCGGTGGAGATCGACGTCCACGACATGTACGTCTTCATCGGTCGGTGGGGTCGGGCGTGGCGCGCGTGGCAGGAATCCGACCACACGACCCAGGAGGAGGCGGACCTGCAACGCCTGTGCAACAGCCTGGACGTGTGCGACACGCTCGAAGGTCTGTGTCGCCGCTACGCGGGCGAGGAGCGGTCGGAGATTCTCGACGTCGCTTGCTTCGTGGTGGGCCGGGATATCGAGCGCCGTATGAACCGTCCGGAGGGCGCGCTGCCATCGCGGAGGCGATAGGACACCCGTGTCGGTCTCGCGATTTATGCCGTGTACCGATCCCACCCAGGGCGACGAAACGCCACCATGGGCTTCCTGTTGCGCCGCCTGTACGCCGGAGCGTCCCTTTCCGCCATCAAGGCGCTTGTAGCCGCCCGCCGTGGTAACGATCCCGCCTGAAGTCCCGTCCTACAGGTGACTGACCGACTGACCGACTGACCGACTGACCGACTGACCGACCGGCTAACTGCCTGACCGATCGATCGGCTGACCAACCGAGCGACTGACCGACCGCGTGAGGGCAAGAATGTCCGACTACGTAACCGCCGCCGAGGCTGCCGAACAGCTGGGGTGTTCGGAGACACATATCCGACGGCTCATCGAACGCGGCGACCTGAACGGGACGAAGAA
>JASLOY010000310.1 GCA_030745255.1 Vicinamibacterales bacterium | reverse complement strand
GAACCCGCCGCGATGGTCCACTGGACCACGGTCAGCGTGACCCCGTGGGCGAACCGGCCGACGAATCCCGGGATTGGTTCCTTGCGTGTCAGGTCGGTCTGGGAGAAGTATGTCACCGGCTCAATCCCTCAGGCCGAAGGTGTAGACGACGTTGCCGGCGGCGATCGTGATGTACTGTTTGCCGTCGACCGCGTAGCTCATCGGGGCGGAGTGCACCAGCCGGCCCACGTTCATGTGCCAGAGCTCCTGGCCGCTGACCGCGTCGAGTGCGAAGAAATACCCGTCAACGCTCCCGCTGAAGACGAGGTCGCCCGCCGTGGCCATGATTCCGGCGGTCGAGCGCGGCTGGATCTCGTACTCCCATCGGAGGTTGCCGGTCTTCGGGTCGATGGCGCGGATAAAGCTCTGGTACTTGTCCATTGGGAGGTTGTACTGCTGGCCGCCGCCAGTGTAGCGGTCGCCCTCGACGTATTCCTCGTCGCGCTTGAAATAAATCGCTTCGCCGTCGAACGCCTGGACGTAGAAGAGCTCCGTGCGTGGGCTATAGGCCGGAGAAAACCAGTTGGTGCCGCCGCCGACCGGCGGTGCCACCAGCGTCCCCTCCGGTGTGGGGAACGTGTCGGGGATGCGGATCGGGCGGCCGTTGGAATCCAGCCCTTCGGCCCAGCTCTGCTTGGCGAACGGCTCGCCGACCAGGAACTCGCCCGTCTCGCGGTCGAAGGTGTAGAAGAAGGCGTTGCGGTTCGCCCACATCATCACCTTGCGTTCCTGCCCGTCCATCGTGAGGTCCGCCAGAATCGGCACCTGGATGGCGTCCCAGTCGTGCACGTCGTGCGGTGTGAACTGGAAGTACCACTCGAGCCCGCCGGTCTCGTGCTTCATCGCCATCGCGGAGTCGGAATACAGGTTGTCGCCCATCCGGACGTCGCCGTTCCAGTCTGGTCCCGGGTTGCCGGTGCCCCAGTAGACCAGGTCGAGGTCGGGGTCGTAGGCGCCGGTGATCCAGCTGGCCGAGCCGCCGGTGCGCCACGAGTCGCCCGCCCACGTCTGGTTGTCCGGGTGGTCCGGCCCCGGAATCGTGTCGACGCGCCACTCGAGCTCGCCGGTCTCGGCGTTGTACGAGTCGATGAAGCCCTTGATGCCGAACTCGCCACCGGCGATGCCGGTTACCACTTCGTCCTTGACGACCAGCGGCGCGGCGGTCTTGCTGTACCCCGACCGGTAGTCGGCGACCGTTCTTTCCCAGACGAGGTTGCCGCTGCGGGCATCGATCGCGACCAATTTGGCGTCGAGCGTGCTCATGAAGAGCGTCTCGCCCAGAATTGCCACGCCTCGGTTGTTCCGGCCGCAGCAGATCCGCAGGTCGTCCGGCAACGGATGGTTGTAGCGCCAGTACAGCCGACCGGTCGCCGCGTCGACCGCGACAACGTTGCTCGGCGCCTCGGTGATGAACATGACCCCGTCGACCACGACCGGGACGGTCTCGGCCCGGTCGAGCTGCGGGATCTGGTAGGCCCACTTCAGCTCCAGCTCCGAGACATTCCGGTTGTGGACCTGGTCGAGTCTGCTGAAATGCTGACTATCGAGCGTGCCCGAATACATGAGCCAGTTGTGCGGCTCGTCGGCCGCGTTCAGCAGACGTTCCCACGTGACCGGCGAAAACGACGGTGCGGCGCCAGGCTGCGACTCGGCCGGTTGCCCGAACACGGGGTGGGCGCCGACCAGCAGGGCGATGGCGATGACAAACGGTTTCATGGTCAGCTCTCCTCCCGTCGGAGCGAGAAGAGGTATGCGACCAGGTCGTCCACCTCGCCCGCTGTCAACACGCCGTCGACGCTCGGCATGATCGACGTTTCGATCCGTTCGTATGACCGGATGCGGCCCTTCGAGAACGACCACAGATCTTCTTGCTCGTCCATCAGCCGTAGCGTGAAAGTATCTTCGTTCATGCGCAGTCCCTCGATGATCGAGCCGTCCTCGCGGGTAACGCGCACGGTCCACCAGCGTGGCGCCACGTCCTCGTCGGGGGTCATCAGGGCGCTCAACAGCTCGTCGGGGTCGCGCCGATTGCCGACCCGGGTCAGCTCCGGTCCACGTCGCCCCCCCTCGCCACTGACCATGTGGCAGTTGGTGCAGTTGCCCTTACCGTTGAAGATCTGCATGCCGGCCGCAGCGTCGCCTGGCAGGTCGACATCGGCCGTGTCGTTCAACGAGTTGAGGTAGCTGACTACCATCCACACCGACTGGTCGGTTGCGCTCCGGTTGATCCCGATCATCTGGGTGTTCGGGAGCCCTTCACGGACGATGCTGAACAATCCGGCGTCGGTGCTCGCGTTCTGGAACCCATTGGTCAAATCGGGGCCCAGCTCGCCGCCGGCCCCATCGCGACCGTGACACCGTCCGCACTGCTGCCGGAAGACGCGCTGACCCATCCTGACGTCGAGGTTGGTCGTGAACGGGTTCTCTGTCGTTTCTTGGGCGTGCGGGACGGCGGGGGCCGTCGTCAGATACACGGCGGCCAGAAAGACCGGCGCCACGGTCGCCGTTAGGCTACGTATCGGCATGTTCCCCTCCACGAAAATCGCTTGGTCAAGTGCTGGTGTCGTTTGGCGCGACACGCATCGTGCATCATAGCCGCTTTCTGGCGGCGCTGGTCCAGCGCGCTGCGAGTGTTGTCGCTTCAGCGCGGCGCCCGGGACCCCGGAGGCCCGTGCGAGAGCGAGTTCCCGGCGTCAACACCACCGAGCGTCAGGTGTCACTGTGACCGGCTGATTCGCGCGACGATATCACGCGCCCGGTGGACGATGCCACGCTCAAAGCGCCCGATGGCGCGATAGCGGTCGGCCCGCCGCTGCACCAGCTTCTTCGGCTTGATCGACGTGAGCTGAGACAGGTGGTGCACGACGCGTTCGAGCACCTGGCGGGCGGCCGCGTCCGGGTCGCGATGCGCGCCACCGAGCGGCTCTGGCACGATGTCGTCGATCACCTCGAGGTCGAGCAGATCGTGCGCCCTGAGCTTCAGCGCCGGGAGCAGCTCCTCGCTCCGGGTGGCATCGTGCAGCAGGATGGCCGCGGCGCCTTCTGGTGCGATGACCGAGTAAATCGCGTTCTCCTGCATCAGAATCACGTCGGCCAGCCCGAGGGCCAGCGCGCCGCCCGATCCCCCTTCGCCGATCACGACGTTGACGATCGGCACGGGAAGCCGGGCCAGCGCCGCCAGGTTCTCGCCAATCGTCAGGGCGATGCCGCGATGCTCGGCTTCGAGGCCGGGGAACGCGCCGCGCGTGTCGACCAGGGTCACCACCGGCAGGTTGCACTTCTCAGCCAGCCGCAGGAGCCGCTGGGCCTTCCGGTAACCCTCCGGCATCGGCATCATCTGGCCCCACTGCGCGATGAGCACGACCGGGTGTCCCTGCAGGTTGGCGATTCCGCCGAGAATCGCCGGGTCGTCGCCGAAGCAGCGGTCACCGTGGAGCTGGCTGAAAGACTGGAAGACCCGCTCGACATACGCGGGCGCGCGTGGACGCGACGGCGTCCTCGCCAGCTCGATCACTTCGGCCGGCGTGCGTGTCGGTTCCGGTGTCGGCGCCAGCGGCGAGGTCGGCCAAACCTCAGGGCGGTTCGGGGCGAGCTGGGAAACCAGGATTGCCAGCCGGTTCCGCAAGTGCGGCCGTTCGACGATCATGTCGATCATACCGTGCTCGAGCAGCGCTTCCGCCCGCCGTTGGGCCTTGGGAATCTTTTCGGCAATGGTGCCTTCGACCACCCGCGCGCCCACAAAGCCGATCTGGGCACCCGGTTCCCCGATCAGGATGTCGCCGAGTGAGCCGAAGCTGGCAAACGTGCCTCCAAAGCTGGGGTTCGTCAGGACGGAGATATACGGCAGTTGGGCCGCCTGGTGCTCGGACACTGCGGTGGCGGTCTTCGCCATCTGCATCAGTGCGAGCATGCCTTCCTGAATGCGTGCGCCCCCGCTGGCCAGGATCGAGACGACCGGGAGTTGACGCCTCGTCGCGATCTCGAAGGCGCGGGCCACCTTTTCGCCAACTACCGACCCCATGGTGCCGCCCAGGAAGTCGAATTCGAGAGAGATCAGCACCACCGGGCGGCCTTCGAGACTTGCCTCGCCCGCCAGCGCCGCCTCCTGCATGCCCGTTCGCCGCTCCGCCTCCCGCAGGCGCTCGCGATAGGGACCGGTGACGTTGAACCGGAGCGGGTCGGACGAGAAGAGGCGTTTGCCGATCTCGCGAAACGTGCCGGGGTCCGCGAGATGGTCGATCCATTCCAGGGCGGTTAGGGCACTGTGATGACCGCAGCCGCCGCACACACGCAGCTCGGTTGCGAAGGTCGCCTCATCGACCTCACGGTCGCACTTGCGGCAGGTGTGAACGACTGGTTCCGCTGCGGGTGTTGGTTCAACGGTGGATGCTGCCTCGACTTCTGCCACGGAAGACCTCCTCTGGAGAGTGCCCCAGGAGTCAGAAATCAGAAGTCGGAAGTCAGAAGAAAGCCGGTGGGCTTCGCCGACTCGATTATGGAGTTCGGCGAGCGCGCTGTATGAGATGGACGACGAACGTCGTGCCGTGGGCCTTCTGCTTCCAGCTTCTGAGTGGATCTCCGATCTCAGCGGCCCGCCGATGCTCGACGAACAGCCACGGATCCATTATGGCTCATCCGGGGTAAACCAGGCAGTAGACCTCGGCCTGGACAGAGGCTCAGAAGCCGTCGAGAGCTTCTGTTCCGGCTACCTTCTGACTTCTGCCTGCTGACTTCTAGAAAAGGGCTCAAACCAGGAGCCCTTTCAGCATCTGCAGCCCGATCAGGAGGGCCATCGGCGAGAAGTCGAGCCCACCCATATCGGGTAGGATGCGCCGAATCGGGTCCAGCACCGGCTCGGTGGCCGCGTTGACGAACTGTGCGATCGGGTTGGTGGGCGGCAGCTGGAGCCACGACATGACCACCGCCACCAGGACGATCAGGGAGTAGAGGTCGATCAGCTGAATCAGGATCATGGCGCGCGCCGCGGTGACGCTGCATTGTCAATCAGCTTCGCGCCGAACTCAACCCCCAGTGTGGG
>JASLOY010000030.1 GCA_030745255.1 Vicinamibacterales bacterium | reverse complement strand
AGTTGAATCCTATCGTCTACCTGAGTATTCTTCCCGTTCAGCGTTTGCGGGGAGCGAGCAAACGGAACCCAGGGGACCGACCGCGCAATGGGCGATCGGCGGCCGACGCACGACGGGTGAACAGACTCGTCGCCGAAGAACATGGTCAAGCGGGCCAGCCGAGCCACGGGGGAGTAAATGGAATTGTTTCAAGTAGGAACCGATCCGTGGGGGCAGGAGATTCTCATTCGGATTTCCTGGGGACTCCTGACCATGGCGTTCTGGGCGGGCATCGCCTTTGTCCTGTTCCATGCGGTGTATGCGGTCGTCTGGAAGCCAAAGCTGGCGCCGGAAGGTCACGGCGGTCCGAGCGGCGCCGAGGCGAACGTGCCGGAGAAGGTGGTTCGCCACTCCGGCGCTGCCAGAATGTTTCACTGGACGATGGCCGCGTCGATGCTTACATTGCTCGCGACCGGCTTCTTGCCGATCGTCGGCCTGGAGTTCGCCTGGCTGAACATCCACTGGATCTCCGGTCTCATCCTGATCCTGTGCATCCTGTATCACATCGTCCATGCATCGTTCTTCCTGGACTTCTGGTCGATCTGGATCCTGCCGGGCGATCTCAAGGAGGCGATGCTGCGGACCCGGCGGCAATTCGGTCAGGCAGTGGAAGTCGACAAGCACGGCAAGTACCCGATCGACCACAAGCTGTATCACCTCTTCGTGACAATCTTTGGACTGGTCGTCTCGGTGACCGGTTTGCTGATGATGCTGCGAATCGACACGCCGATCGTGCCTCTGAACGAGACGCTGTTCAGCGCGGCGAACTGGGGCGTAGTCTACGTCCTGCACGGGTTCTCGTCGGTGTTGTTCGTCACACTCACCATCACGCACATCTACTTCGCCGTCCGTCCGGACAAGCTCTGGATGACCAAGGCGATGGTCTTTGGGTCGGTGGGCCGGGACGACTTCCTGTCGCACCATGACCCGAAGCGGTGGGTCGTCACCCAGGACAGCTCGAAGTAGCCGGCCCCCGGCGTAACGGAGCGACGAAGGCGGAAGCGTGTCCGATACTGTAACGGCGGAGTTGAAAAAGCGGATCGATGCGATCGAAGGCGGCTACGAGTTGTTCTTGAGCTATGCCGCCAAGGGCGCCAGGGGCGAACCGGGGACCGGCGGCGAGTTGCGGAGCTGCCTCGAGCGTATGGACAAGGCGATGGACGGGCTCGGCGAGTTCCTGTCCGGTCTCGTCCGCGAGCGCGGCCTCGAGCCGCTTCCGCCATACGACGAGTTCTTCGAGGTGATCGGCCGCGACGCTCGGCGCGCTCAGCTCGCGCTCCGGCTCGTCATGGCCCAACCCGGTATCAGCAGCCAAATCATCGACAACCTGAACGCCTCGGTGCATCTGCGCGCGCTCCTCACCGACCTGTTTCTCATCGACGAGATTTTGCGGCCACGTGCCTCCGACGCGATCCCGGCGGCGGCCTTGGCTCGTGAGGAGCCGCCCCCCGCCGACACCTCCTCAACACCGTAGTCTGCTCGCTCGACGCCCACAATCGGAGCCTGACCCGATGACCCGCGTGTGACACAATGACCGCGGATATGCGGCTTGAGGAACCGATTTGCTAGCAGCAGCCGTATGAGTAGATTGGGTCCGAGTCTGCTTCGTTTGGCCGTAGGCACGGTGTTCGTGGCCCACGGTCTAATGAAGCTGTTGCCGGTACCTGGCGGCGGTGTGCCGGAGACCGCCGCCCTCTTCGAATCGCTCGCATTTCAGGCTCCCTACGCTGTCGCGCTGACCTTGGGGTGGGTCGAGGCAGCCGGGGGAGTGGCGCTGGTCCTGGGCGCCTACACCGGATGGACCGCCTTCGCGTTATTGCTGACCACCGCCGTCACGAGCTGGAAACTGCACCTGCCGAACGGGTTGTTCCTGAATTGGGCGCTCGAGCCTGGCGCCGGCCACGGTTACGAGTTCGATCTGCTGCTGATTGGCGCGCTGCTCTCTCTGATGGTGACTGGCAGCGGCAGCCTGTCTGTCGATGGTGCCCGTCAGCGCGCTGCCGAGCAGGAGGCGGCCGGTCTGGCCCGCCTGCGGCGCTGAGTCGCATCCATCCGCCTGACGTCTGAACCCGATGCAGCTCGACGGTCGAGCAGTCCTCATCACCGGAGGCAAGCGGATCGGCGCGGTGGTGGCCTCCGCCCTTGCCTCGCGCGGCGCCGATGTGGCGCTGTCCTACAACCGGTCGCAGGCGGACGCCCAGCAGGCGGCCACCGCGGTCGAGGCGGAAGGCCGGCGTGCCGTCGTCGTTCAGGTCGACCTGTCGCAGCCGGAGGAGTGCGCGCGGCTGGTGCATGACTCGGCCAAGACGCTTGGCCGTCTCGACATCCTCTTGAACATGGCGTCCGTCTATGCCCGCACCGCCTACGATGAGCTGACCGAGCAGGACTGGGACCGCGGCCTCGCGGTCGATCTGACCGCGCCCTTTCTGTGCGCCCGTGCGGCGGTGCCGCACATGCGAGCACAAGGCGGCGGGCGCATCGTGAACTTCGCCGACTGGGTCGCTGCGAGCGGCCGTCCCCGCTACCTCGGGTTCCTGCCCTATTACGTCGCCAAGCGCGGGGTCATCGCGCTGACCGAGGCGCTGGCGCTCGAGCTGGCCGACGCTCAGATTCTCGTCAACGCCATTGCGCCTGGGCCCATTCGTCCGCCCGATGGCCTGGACGAGACGGCGCTCGCCCAGGTGGAGCAGGCCACACCGCTCGGGCGGTGGGGCGGCGACGCGGAGGTCGTCAAGGCAGTGCTCGCGCTGGTCGAGACCGACTTCATGACCGGCGAGACGATCCGGATCGACGGCGGCCGGCACCTCCGCTAAGACGCACACGGCCTGGCTGGACGTGTGAGATCAGGGTGCACCAACCGTGCGGTGCTCTCGTCAAGGTGTGAGGTCGGTGCACTAGATTTCCCGCGTCGGTGTCATGCCGGCCACCTCGGCGATTGACTGTTGGAGGATTCTCACGCCGGCAGCAAGATCGTCAGTCTCCGTGACGATTGGAGGAAGAACCTTCAATACGTTGTCTTCGGGGCCGCATAGTTCGATCACCAAGCCGCGGCGAAACGCCGCTCGGGACGTCGATTGTGCGATCGCCGCGTTCGCGATCTCGACACCAAATAGCATGCCCCGGCCACGAACCCGAGTCTCCAGATTGGGAAACGACGTACAGAGCTGCTCCAGCATGGCTGCCAGGTGCTGTCCCCGCCGATGAATCTCGGCGGAAAACAGTGGCGACTCCCAATACTCGAGCGCCGTCGTCGCCGTGACGAAAGCCAGGTTGTTTCCGCGAAAGGTGCTGGTGTGCTGGCCAGGCTCCCACTCGTCCAGATGCGGCTTCAGCAACACGATCGACATCGGCTGGCCTGAGCCACTGATCGATTTTGAGAGCACGACAATGTCCGGTTCTATCCCGGGAAGCTCGAAGCTGAAGAACTCGCCGGTGCGGCCACAGCCCACCTGAATGTCGTCGACAATGAGCAGGGCGCCGCAGTCCCGGCACAATTCGTCGAGCGACCGCAGCCAAGCGGCGGAGGCCACGTTGACGCCGCCCTCAGCTTGAATCGTCTCCACGACAATGGCCGCTGGTTGATCTACGCCGGTGGACTTGCCAAGAATCAGCTTTCGGGCGTAGTCGACAGTGTTCACGTCGTCGCCCAGAAAACCGTCATATGGCATGAAAGTCACATCGGCAGCGGAATCGTAGTACTCGTTCCGATAGCTCTCGCCGGCGGTCACCGCCAGCGATCCGGCTGTCAGCCCGTGGTAACTGTTCGTGAAGGCGATGACATTACGTCGTTTCATAACCATCCGCGCCAGTTTCAACGCGGCTTCGATTCCGTTGGTGCCTGTCGGGCCAACAAACTGCAGTCTGTAGTCAAGCTTTCGTGGTTTCAGGATGACAGACTCGAACTTGCTCAAGAACGCTTCCTTGGCCCTGGTCGCCATGTCCAGACTGTGCATCACGCCATTGCCGCGCACGTAGTCGACCATCGCCCTGGAGATTCGCGGCGCATTGTGACCATAGTTCAGCGCTCCCGCACCTGCGAAGAAGTCGAGGTATTCACGGCCATCGACGTCATAGAGCCGGCAGCCCTCTGCTTTGTCGAATACGGCTGGAAAGCTGCGACAGTAGGACCGCACCTGCGACTCGAGTCGTTCGTGCGGATGCTCTCCCTGCGACTCTGAACGACCGGCCACGACTGGTCGTACCGCTTCGGGTGGCTTCATGCGTCTTTGGCGGACGATTCACGCCGGCGTCGTTGGTCGCGCCGATTGGGCGGGAAACTGGCTCAGCGCGAACCGCCGATCGTTATCCGGCCCTATGATAACCTTCGCAGTTTGGGTCGGCCGGGCCTCCCGTCGCTTAGTCGGCTGAAATCATGAAGCTGTGGGAGTTCCTCAGTCGCGAGTCTGACGTTCCACTTTCCCGGGTGATGGCGATCGCGGCCGTGTCCGGGTTGGCCAACGCCCTGTTGCTGGCGGTCGTCAACCAGGGGGCTCACACGGTCTCCAGCGGAGAGACCACCCAGCTGTTCATTCTCTTCGGCGTCGTCATCTCGCTCTACATCGTCACCCAGCGCTACATTCTCCGCGTTGCCAGCATCGAAGTCGAGCGGATCATCGCCAAGCTGCGCGTGAGTCTGTCTCAGAAAATCCGGCAGGCCGATCTCGGTCCACTCGAGCTACTGGGACGCTCGCGTATCTATGCGAGCATGCAGACCGAGACGCTTACCATCTCGCAGTCGACCGCCCCGATGATCATCGCGTGCCAGGGGTCGATCCTCATTGTGTTCAGTATGTTGTACATGCTCATCCTGTCCCGGGTCGCCTTCTTCCTCACGGTGGCGATTGTGGGTCTTGGCGTCCTGGTCCATTTCAAGAGCCGCAACGAGCTCATCGCGGAGATGCACCGCTCGACGGCCAAGGAAAACGAGTTCTTCGACGTCCTGACCGATCTGCTCGAAGGTTTCAAGGAGATGAAGCTCAACCAGGCGCGCGGTCGTGACCTGTTTGCCGAGCTGACCCAGATTGCCGAGGACGTGGCGGAGACCAAAACCAAGACCGGGGTGCGCTACGCCGACTACTACATTTTCACGCAGGTGCTCTTCTATCTCTTGATCGGGGCGATGGTGTTCGTCCTACCCGGCTTGAGCGCGGTCTACTCCGACCAGGTGACCCAGCTGACGGCCGCGATTCTGTTTATCATCGGTCCGATCACCGGTGTGGTCGGCGCGTTTCCTGTCTTCCGGCTGGCCGAGCACTCCATCGAGAACATCGCGCGTCTGGAAGCCGAGCTCGACCAGGCGCGCGTCGGCAATAACGACACCTATGCCGGCAACGGGGAGCCGCCTCCGGTCATGAAGACGATCGAGTTGAACACGGTTCGGTTCAGCTACACCGACCGAGACGACCACCCGCTGTTCACGGTCGGTCCGCTCGATCTGACCCTCAATCAGGGGGAGGTCCTGCTGATCGTTGGTGGCAATGGGAGCGGGAAGTCGACTCTGCTGAAGTTGCTGACCTCGCTCTACTATCCAAGCAGCGGCGAGATACGCGTGAATGGGCTCGACGCGCGGACGATCGGCTACCGGACCTACCGTGAGCTGTTCTCGGCGATCTTCGCTGACTATCATCTCTTCGAGCGCCTGTACGGCGTGAGCGGCGTCGACGACAAACGGGTCGTCGAGTTGCTCCGGCTCATGGGGCTCGAGCGGAAAACCACATGGCTCGACGGTCGCTTCGCCAACCAGGAGTTGTCGACCGGCCAGCGCAAGCGGCTCGCCCTCATCATCAGCTTGCTGGAGGACAAGCAGATCTACGTCTTCGACGAGTGGGCGGCGGATCAGGATCCGTCGTTCCGCAAGTTCTTCTACGAGACGCTGCTCCCTGAGATGAAGCGCCGCGGCAAGACCGTCGTGGCTGCGACACACGACGAACGGTACTTCCACGTGGGCGACCGTGTCTTGAAGCTGGAGGCTGGACGCTTCATCGACGACTCGGGCCCAACCGAGATCGGCACTCGTTGATCCATTGTTTTCGCTTGTGTCAGCCCATCCCTTCCGAGGGTGGCGATCCAACGCGAATAGCTGAAAAAGGGTAGTAGAATCGGCGGACCCTGCCGTCTTAGTCCCACCGGAGGCCGGACGGCTGGGGTCTCGCGCCAGTCTCGGACTGTCCATGGCTTCCTCTGTCTCATCTTCGCCTGCCTGTCAGACGCTTGTCGAGGCACTTCGGACGCGTGCGTCCGAAACGCCGGACCGAGTCGCCTTCGTGTTCCTGGAGAACGGGGAGCAAGAGTCGGCGCGTCTGACCTTCGGCGAGCTGGACCGGCTGGCCGCCACCACGGCGGCTCGCCTGCGCGCCTCGGCGGCGGCCGGGGACCGCGCGCTGCTGCTCTATCCCCAAGGGCTGGACTTCGTCGTGGCGCTGTTCGCGTGCTGGTATGCCGATGTCGTGGCGATTCCAACGAAGGCACCCGGCGCCAGCCGGAAGAACGCGCGTCTGGACGCGATTGCGGCCGATGCCGAGGCCGCGGTCGCGCTCAGCACGACGGCAGTCCGCGAACGGACGGCAGCGCGGCTCGACGAGCACACGCCGCTTGGTCAGTTGCGTTGGGTGTGTAGCGACGATCAGACCGATCGGTCGGCCTTTCGCTGGAGCGCGACGCCCGCACCGGACCGGCTGGCGATGCTCCAGTACACCTCCGGTTCGACGAGCGACCCGAAAGGCGTGATGGTCAGCCACGCCAATCTGCTGCACAACGCGTTCGAGGGGGCGCTCGCCTGGGGCGACGACCCCGATGACACGGTGGTCTCGTGGCTGCCGACGTTTCACGACCTGGGCCTGATGATTGGCGCGCTCTATCCCATCTACACAGGGATGCGGTGCTACGTGATGACGCCCGCCGCGTTTCTGGCGAAGCCGCTGCGCTGGCTGGAGGCAATCGCTCGGTACGGCGGCACCCACTCGGCGGCGCCCAACTTCGCGTTCGATCTCTGCGTCGACCGCAGCTCGTCGTCACAACGCGCGACGCTCGACCTCGGTCGATGGTCGATGGTGATCAACGGCGCCGAACCGGTCCGGGCCTCGACGTTGAGCCGGTTCGCCGAAGCGTTCGCCCCGTCCGGCTTCCGCGCCACCACGCTGTGCCCAGGCTATGGGCTGGCCGAGGCGACGATGCGGGTCACCTGCTCGCGTCGCGGATCGACATCGGCGGCACTGACGGTCGACGCCGTCGCGCTGATGGGGCATCGTGTCGAGCCGGCCGTCGACGCCGCGTCGAGCGTGACCCTGGTGGGGTGTGGACCCACCGAGACCGACACGCGGATCGAAATCGTGCGCCCGGACACGGTGGCACGCTGCGAGCCGAACGAGATCGGCGAGATCTGGATCAGCGGACGCAGTGTCGCTATGGGTTACTGGCAGCAGACCGATGCGACGCAACGCACCTTCCGGGCGCGGACCTTGGATGGGGCTGGGCCATTCCTGCGCACCGGTGATCTGGGCTTCGTGCGCGACGGCGAGCTGTATGTGACCGGGCGCATCAAGGATGTGCTGATCATCCGCGGCCTGAATCACTATCCGCAGGACATCGAGCAGACCGTTGCGGCCTGCCATCCCGCGTTGCGGGCGGACTGGGGGGCGGCGTTCCAGGTGAGTCTGGACGGCGAAGAGCGCGTCGGGATTGTCCAAGAGGTCAGCCGGACGGCATTGCGCACGCTGGACGCGAACGACGTCATTGCCACAATTCGGCAGGTCGTGGCGCAGCAGCACGACCTTCCGGTAGCCATCGTCGTCCTCGTGCGGCCGGCGACAATCCCCAAGACGTCGAGCGGAAAGATTCAGCGTCAGGCTTGCCGTCGCGCCCTTCTTGACGGCCGGTTGTCGGTGGTGGCCGAGTGGCGTCAGACCGCCGTACCGGCCGAGGCGGTTGCCACCGCGCCGGATCCGTCTCGCTCCGTCCGGGAGCAGATCCTCACGGCGTTGTCCTCCTGCCTCCGCGTGCGGTCATCCGAAATCGACCCCCGCCAGCCGTTTGCCCGCTACGGCATGGACTCGATGTCGGCGGTCCTGCTGGCCTCGACACTCGGCGACGTGCTCGACCGGCCGTTACCCCCCACGTTGGTCTATGACCATCCGACCATCGACGCGCTCGAGCGCTTTCTGGCCGGCAAGGATACCGCGTCGTCGGTCCACCCAGGCGCGCGCGCGACGGGTGACCCGATCGCCGTGATCGGGCTGGGGTGCCGTTTTCCCTCCGCGTCGGGGCCGGATGAAACCTGGGCGCTGCTCCGTGATGGCGTCGACGCAGTTGGCGACGTGCCGGCATCGCGCTGGGACAACGAGGCGGTTCATCATCCGGAGCCTGGGACGCCCGGACGCACCAATACGCGCCGGGGCGGCTTTCTGAAAGATGTCCATGGATTCGACCCGGGGCTGTTTGGTATCGCGCCCCGCGAGGTGGCCGAGATCGACCCGCAACAGCGGTTGCTGCTGGAGGTCAGCTGGGAGGCCCTCGAAGATGCTGGCATAGCGGCCGATGGGTTGGCCGGCACATCGACGGGCGTGTTCGTCGGCGTCAGCACCACAGACTATCTCACGCTGCAGCTGACGCGGGGCAGGCGCGCCACCGCCTTCACCAGCACGGGGAATGCGCCAAGCGTCGCCGCGAGTCGGTTGTCCTATTTGCTCGACCTGCGCGGTCCCGCCTGGGCCGTGGACACCGCATGTTCGTCATCGCTGGTCGCGGTGCATCAGGCGGTGCGGAGCCTGCGCGAGGAAGAGTGCGACGTGGCGCTCGCCGCCGGCGTGAACCTGATGCTGACCCCCGATGTGACCGTCGCGCTGTCCCAGGCGCGGATGTTGTCCGCCGACGGGCGGTGCAAGGCATTTGATGCCGACGCCGATGGATACGTGCGTGGAGAGGGCTGTGGCGTGGTCGTGCTGAAGCGGCTGTCCGACGCCGTTTCCGCCGGTGACCGGATCGTGGCGGTAATTCGCGGGACCGCGGTCAACCAGGACGGGCGTAGCAACGGGTTGACGGCGCCGAACCCGGCGGCACAGGAGGCAGTGGTCGAGCGGGCCCTGGCCGACGGTGGGGTTGACGCTGCGCAGGTCGACTACGTAGAGGCGCACGGCACCGGCACCGTGCTTGGCGATCCCATCGAGCTCAACGCGCTGAAGCGGGTGCTGGCTCCGGGGCGGGCTGCCGACCAGCCACTCTGGGTCGGGTCGATCAAGACGAACATTGGGCATCTCGAGGCGGCGGCCGGCATTGCTGGGCTAATCAAGGTGGCGCTGTCGCTGCAGCACCGGATGATCCCGCCGCATCTGCACCTGCGCCGGTTGAACCCCCATGTCGCCGACACGGGAGCCCCGGTGCGGGTGCCGCAACAGGTAATGGAGTGGCCACTGGGCCACGGTCCGCGCATCGGAGGCGTCAGCTCGTTCGGGTTCGGCGGCACCAACGCCCACGTCGTGCTCGAGCAGGCACCCGCGGAGCCACAGGCGACGGTGGAGGTGGAGCGCCCATGCCATCTGCTGGTTACGTCCGCGCGCACCGAGACCGCCTTGGAATCGCTCGTGGATCGGTGTGATCGCTGGCTCGACTCCACGGATCTCGATCGGGGTGACATCTGCTTCACAGCGAGCACCGGCCGTTCCCATCTCGAGCACCGGTCCGCGAGCCTGCTCATGGCGGACCGCCGCGTGGAGATCGAACGCCGCGCGCTGGCGCCAGATGACGCCGGTCCGGCTGTGGCATTCTTGTTCGCCGGTCAGGGGGCACAGCATGCTGGGATGGGCGCGCAGCTCTACGCGTCGGAGCCACGATTCAGGGAGTTCCTCGATCGCTGCGCTGAGCTGGCGGACGCGGAACTGCAGCGACCGTTGCTCGAGGTGCTGTTCGAGAAGTCCGGTAACGACCTCGGCCACACCGCCTACACGCAGCCGGCCCTCTTTGCCGTCGAGTACGCGCTGGCGATGCTCTGGCGGTCCTGGGGCATCGAGCCGCGCGCCGTGCTGGGACACAGCATCGGCGAATACGTTGCGGCGACGATGGCCGGGATCTTCACGCTCGAGGAGGCACTTCGTCTGGTCGTCGAGCGCGGGCGGTTGATGCAGGCGTTGCCACCCGGCGGTGCCATGGCGGCGCTCGTCGCGGACCCATCCGATGTGGAGGCGGCGCTGGCCCGGTTCGAGGGTCGAGTCTCGATTGCCGCGGTGAACGGCCCGCGCTCGGTCGTCATTTCCGGAGACACGGAGGCAGTGGCTGCCGTCGGTGCTCTGTTCACCGGTACGCGGCTGGAGGTTTCCCACGCCTTTCATTCGTCGCGCATGAACCCGATGCTGACCGCGTTCGCCGAGGTAGCGCGGGCCGTCGACTACCGTTCTGCCCAGCTGCCGATTGCGGCCAATCTGACCGGGACATTCGACGACGGGCGGATGAGCACGGCGGACTACTGGGTGCGACAGGCTCGGGAACCGGTGCGGTTCGCCGACGCCGTTACGGCCCTCTCCCGTACCGGGGTCGACACGTTCGTGGAGATTGGTCCCGCGCCGGTCCTGTCGCGGCTTGGGCGCCAAAGTGTAACGGGCGGCACTTGGCTGGCCAGCTTCGTACCCGGGGATGGAGAGTGGGAGCGCATGCTCGGCTCGCTGGGGCGTCTCTTCGTTCGTGGCGCGCCGATCGACTGGGAGCGGCTCGACCCGCCCGGCACACGACGCAAGGTGGCGTTGCCGACCTATCCCTTCGAACGGCGGCCCTTCTGGCTCGAAACGCCGCCTGTGGCAACTGAAGTCGGCGGGGCCCGGGACCTCGTGCACGCGCTGCGGTGGGAGCAGGCGGACCGGGCGAGCGGCGATGAACCCCCGACCGGTCGTGGTGGGCGGTGGCTGCTGTTCGGCGACAAGGAGGGTGTAGCGATTGGTGTGGCGGAGTGGCTGCGTGCGCGGGGAGACGAGGTGCGGTTGGTGGGCTCGTCGACCGCGTCGCAGCCCGTGGCTGGCGACCCGCAGCGAGAAGACAGCGACTGTTGGAGGGTTGACCCGAACCGTGCTGCGGACGTCGACCGGGTCCTGTCGGCGGCGGCGGTCGAGGGTCCGCTTGCCGGCGTGATCTATTTCCAGGGGCTCGATCTTCCGGGGTCGTCGGCTGGTGTCGACGACCGGATCCTGTCGGCGGCGGTCGACGGGTGCGAGCGGCTGCTGCATGTGGTGCGGGCGATGTCGGGGCTGGCGCCGGCACCTGGCGGCCAGCCGCCCCGCCTTTGGGTTGTCACGCGCGGTGCCGCGCTGGTGCCCGGCGACGTTGGTGGCGCGCTGGCACAGGCGCCGCTGTGGGGCTTTGGCCGTTCCGTCGCCATGGAGCACCGAAGTCTGTGGGGCGGCTTGATCGATCTCGATCCCTCCGGTGACGACCCGATCGGCGAGCTCGCGGGCTGCTGGCGCATGGCGGCGACCGAGGATCAACTCGCCGCTCGGAGTGGCCGCGTTCTGGCACCGCGTCTGCGGTCCGCTCCGGAGTTGGTCGGAGACCCGCCGGCGTCGCCCTCAGGGGACGGTACTTATCTGGTGACCGGCGGAACCGGGGCCTTGGGTCTGCTTGTGGCGGGGTGGCTGGTGGATCGTGGCGCGCGGTCGGTCGTCCTGGTCTCCCGACGGGGCGCGGAGGCCAATGGGGCCGCGCGGACAGTCGCTCGATGGAAGGAGGCCGGCGTCGAGGTTCGGTTCGAAGCGGCAGATGTTGCCAGCCTGGACGCACTCGCCGGGGTCATCTCTCGGATAGATGCGCGCGGTCGGCCGCTGCGTGGGATCGTCCATGCGGCTGGAGTCCTCGACGACGGGATGCTCCAGAAGCTGGATCGCGCGCGGGTCGAGACGGTGTGTAGTCCGAAGATTGCTGGCGCGCTGGCACTGAACCAACTCACCGGCGACCGGGAGCTGGACTTCGTCATCCTGTTCTCGTCCATTTCCGCGCTGGTCGGCGCCGCCGGTCAGGCGAATTATGCGGCCGCGTCCGCGTTTCTCGACGCGTTCGCCGCGGCTCGTAGCAGACCGGGGCGACCGATGCTCGCTGTAAACTGGGGGCTGTGGGACGGTGAGGGACGGGGCGCCCATCTCGATGCCAGGCATCGCGACCGGTTAGCGGCACAGGGATTCACGCCGCTGTCCGCTGGCGAAGGCGTGCACGCGTTCGGTCGGCTCTTGGGGCGTCAGGGTTCGGTGGTCGTGGCGCGTGCCGACTGGGCGGTATGTGGTTCGGGACGACCCTGGAGCTCGGTGTTGCGGCCCTATCATGCAGGCCTCGGCGCCGGGGCTGCCCGCGCGCCGTCGGGGTGGCTTGCGCACCGTGTCCGACAGGGCGCAGCCGCCGAGAGCGGGGAGCTGTTGCGAGACGCCGTGCGCGGACAGGTGGGCGCGGTGTTGGGCTGCGATGCCGAGGCGGTGCCGCTCGAAAAGGGGTTCTTCGATCTGGGTATGGATTCGCTGCTGGCGATGGATCTCAGGGCGCGCCTCGAAGCGGCACTCGATGACACGCTGCCTCCAACCCTCACGTTCGACCACCCCACGACAGAGCGACTTGCCGCGCATCTGGCAGAGCGGATTGGTGGAGAGACTTCGGTTACCGTTGCCGCCCTGGAACCGGCCGCCCCGACATCGGCCGCGCTGACACTACCAGCACCTGACCAGGACACGCTGTCCGAGGTGGAGGGGCTGACGGAGGAAGAGCTCGAGGCGCTAATCGACGGCGAGGTGGACTCGCTACTAAAATGATCGACGCATTTTCCGACATGCGCCGGCTGTCACCGCTACAGCGGGCCGCGTTCGCGGTGCGCGAGATGCGGGTGCGCCTCGACCGGGCCGAGGCGGCGCCGCGTGAGCCGATCGCCGTGGTGGGCATCGGCTGTCGCTTTCCAGGCGGGGCGACGTCGCCGGACCGGTTCTGGGAGTTGTTGCGCGACGGACGCGACGGGGTCGGCGATGTGCCCCCGGACCGTTGGGACGCGGACCGTCTCTGCGCTCCTGACCCGACCCGTCCCGGGCCGATCCTCACCAGACGCGGCGCCTTTCTTGACGAGGTCGACCAGTTCGATGCCGGCTTCTTCGAGCTGTCGGACAGCGAGGCGGACAGCCTCGATCCGCAGCAGCGTGTGCTGCTCGAGGTGGCGTGGGAGGCGCTCGAGACTGCCGGCTGTGCAGCGACCCGACTGCGCGACAGCCGGACGGGCGTTTTCATCGGCATCGGTCAGAACGACTACGCGCGACGGCGCCTGCTGTCGGGCGCGATCAACCGAATCGGCCCGTATGACGGTACCGGCAATGGGTTCTGCTTCGCCGCCGGCCGTCTCTCGTTCGTTTTCGGTCTACGCGGACCCAATCTGGCGGTGGACACCGCCTGCTCCGCGTCGCTCGTGTCGACGCATCTTGCCTGTCAAAGTCTGCGACTCGGTGAGTGCGACCTGGCGCTGGCCGGGGGCGTGCAGCTCATCCTGTCACCCGAGGTCACGGTGTTTCTCTCTCGCGCGGGTGCCTTATCGCCAGATGGACTGTGCCGGACGTTCGATGTCGGGGCGAACGGCTACGGGCGGGGCGAGGGGTGTGGGGTGGTCGTACTCAAGCGGCTCTCGGACGCTGTTCGGGATGCGGACGACATCCTGGCCGTACTGCGTGGGTCGGCAGTCAACCATGATGGTCCGAGCAGCGGGCTGACGGTGCCCAGCGCGCCGGCACAGACCGCGCTCATCCGGGAAGCGCTCGACCGTGCGGCGCTCCAGCCCGATGACATCGACTACATCGAAGCGCACGGGACGGCGACCGCTTTGGGTGACCCCATCGAGGTGGGCGGGCTCGAGGCGGTGTTCGGCGAGCGCGACGCCGGAAACCCGCTGCGTCTGGGGTCGGTGAAGACGAACATCGGCCATCTGGAGGCGGCCGCCGGCGTGGCCGGGCTCATCAAGACCGTGTTGGCTTTGCGCCACGAGACGATACCAGCGCATCTGCATCTGACAGAGCCCACGCCCCGGGTCCGGTGGGATCAGTGGCCGCTCGAAGTCGTGACTCGAGAGCGTCCGTGGCCCGCAACCGACCGGCCGCGGCTGGCGGGCGTCAGCGCGTTCGGTTTCAGCGGGACGAACGCGCACGTGGTGGTGGAGGAAGCGCCGGCGCGGGCCCGGGCGGCGGCGACGGTGTCGCGAGGTCGGCAGGTGGTGAGCGTGTCGGCGCCGAGCGCGGCGGCACTGTCGACGCTGGCGACGCGGTATGCGGCGCGGCTGCGGGCGACGCCGGCGGTGACGTTGGGGGATGTGAGCTACACGGCGACCACGGGCCGGGCGGAGTGGGCGGAGCGGGTGTGCGTGGTGGCGTCGGGAGTGGCGGAGGCGGCGGCGCAGCTGGCGGCGGCGGGCGCCGGCCGGGCGGCGGCGGGCGTGGTGCGTGGGCGGGGCACGCGGGCGCCGCGCGTGGGCTGGGCGCACGGGGCGGCGTCGACGTGGGCCGCGGCGGCGCCAGCGCTGTATGCGGGGGAGCCGGAGTTTCGGGCGGCGGTGGACGCGGTGGTCGCGGCGGCGGGTGTGGACGCGACCCCGGCGGCGCTGGTGGGCGTGGCGGCGGCGGCGACGACGGACCCGGTGGTGGCGGCGGTGG
>JASLOY010000309.1 GCA_030745255.1 Vicinamibacterales bacterium | reverse complement strand
TTCCCGCTCACCGTGCCGGACCACATAGAGCGTATGGGTGCCATCGCTCCCCGGACGCAGGCTGATGCCGTGTGCCCGGAAGCCGTCTGTCGTCATGCCAGGACACGCACCGTAGGTCCCACGGTCGTGACGAGCACGCGAGGCGGCGGTCGGGAACAGCCGGACGGTATGGTGGTCTCGGCTGTCGGCAGCCGAGACGTACCCGTCGTCTTCCCAGCTCGCCACGATGACCCAGGGGGTGTCCGGCACGCGCGCCAGATCCTCGGGGCTGATCGGTCCGCAGACGAACTGGATGTCGCCATCCGGCTCGCACTGTGCGGCGGCCGGTGTGGCCAGCGCCAGCAGACACCCCCCCGCGACGACCGACGCCGCAAGCATCCGGTGTCTCATGGTGCCTCCCTCGTCGACTGTCTCAGCTTGTTCGCCGTGTCTTCGGGTCAGCGGGTCACCTGCTCCATGGCGGCACGATCTGATTGGACCGCGCATACGCGATGAGCTGGCCGAGATGCTCGTGCATGTCGCCACCCACGAACATCACCAGCGCGGGCGTCGACCGCTCCTGCCCGAAGAGGTTGCGCGGGGCGACCAGGGTGGCCGGGTCAATAGACTCGAGCTCCGCCCTGGCGTGCGCGAAGCCTTTGGTCAGATGGTCGATCACCTGCGCCTTGTCGGTAATCGACGACAGCGCCCGCGACTCGTCGCGGCTCATCGCCGCCTCGCCGCCGAGCGCGGTCGGAGCGAACCCGTAGCCCTCGCTCGCGATGAGCATCAGAACTTCCGAGACGGAGCGCACCCCTTCCATCGGGCGCCACGTGTACTTGTCCTGCGGGAACGCGTCGGCCAGGCCCAGGAACTTCTCGCGCATCACCTCGATGTCGGCGAGAAAGGCAGCCTTCACCGCGGCGGCCGAGTCGGGTGTCAGGTTCTGCGCGTCGGCCGGGGCCGGCGCGGTGGCCAGCGCCAGGCTCCCCACGACCAACGTCAGGGTGAGCTGTTTGATGAATGAGGGGCGTATCGCTAGAAGACGAATCATTGTGGCTGGTTCCTTTCGGTCTGGCGTGTCACGGCTCAGGTATGTCCGTATTGTAGCTGACCGGGTGCGCGCCGCGGGCCGCTGGCGCCTCGACAGGTCGGGCCGCGACCCAGCGCGGCTGATAGTATAGAGGGATCTGTCGTTGGTCAAAGTTGAGCTTCTATGATGCGCCATTCCGGTCTTGCACGTCTCGCGGCATTGCCACTGTTGATGGGCTCCCTCACTGTTCCCGCCGCGGCCCAGCCAGCCGAGCGAGACGGCCTGCCGCTGGTGAGCGCCGTGCGGGTCGCCGACGGGCCGGTGATCGACGGTGAAGTGCTCAACGACCCCGCCTACGCCGACGCCATGCTCGCCACCGGGTTCGTGCAGAGCCGGCCGTTCGAGGGGGAGCCGGCCTCGGAGCGCACCGAGGTGCGCATTGTGTATAACGCCGATACGCTGTATTTCGGTGTCGTCTGCTTCACCGCAGATGTCGGCACCATCATCGCAGCCGACAGCCGTCGCGACTCGGACCTGACCGAGACCGATAGCTTCCGGCTGATCCTCGACACCTATCACGACGGCCTCAACGGCTTTGTGTTCGGGACCAATCCGGCCGGTGTCGAATACGACGGTCAGCTTACCAACGAGGGGCAGGGGAGCGGTGGCGGGGCCGGTCGCCCCGGCGGCAGTCAGCAACAGCGTGGGTCGGGTGGCGGGTTCAATCTGAACTGGGACGGCGCCTGGCAGGTGGTCACCCAGATCACCGACGTCGGCTGGACGGCGGAGATCGCCATTCCCTTCCGGACCTTGCGCTATCCGTCGTCCGATGACCAGACCTGGGGCATGAACTTCCAGCGCAACATCCGGGACCGGAACGAGCAGGCCTACTGGTCGCCCCTCCCGCGGCAGTTCAACCTGAACCGGATCTCGCTGGCCGGCGAGCTGCAGGGGCTGACAGTCCCGAGACAGCGCAATCTGCAGTTCATGCCCTACGCGCTCAGCGAGTCGCTGCATCGCAGCGCAGACAGCAGCAATCTGACCACCGGCGAGATCGGCGCCGACCTCAAGTACAGTGTCACGCCCAGCCTGACGCTGGACCTGACCTACAACACCGACTTCGCCCAGGTCGAGGTGGACGACCAGCAGATCAATCTCGACCGGTTTAACTTGTTCTTCCCCGAAAAGCGGCCGTTCTTTCTCGAGAACGCAGGTCTGTTCTCCGTCGGACAGCAGGGTGCGGTTGACATCTTCTTCAGCCGGCGCATCGGTCTGGGCGCCGACGGCGGGCAGATCCCGATTCTCGGCGGCGGACGCCTGTCTGGCAAGATCGGCCGGAACACCAACGTCGGCTTCTTGAACATGCAGCAGGACTCGGTCGGCGCCACCGGCACGCCGCAGCAGAATTTCACCGTCGCACGTGTCCGCCAGGACCTGGCGAACCGCTCCAACTTCGGCGCCATCGTCGTCAATCGCCAGGCGACCGGCGAGCTGGCAGGCGAGGACAACTTCAACCGCACCTATGCCGTCGATGGGCGGTGGGGCGTCGGCCAGAGCGGCACGATTACCGGCTTTGCGGCCGACACCGAGACCCCCGGCCTGGCATCGGGCGACACGCACGCCTATGCGCTCTCGGGTCAGCACGAGTCGTCGTGGTCACGGGTCGGGCTCGGCTACACCGAGGTCGCGCCGAACTTCAACCCGGAGGTCGGCTTCCTCGCGCGCCAAGGCTACCGGCGAATGAATGCCAGCGTCTTCACCACCTTCAGGCCGGACGACCTGCTTGGGCTGCACGAGATTCGTCCGCACGTGTTTCACAACACGTTCTTCGACTACGACACCGGCAGGCACGAGACGCAGTTCACCCATATCGACAACCATCTCGAGTGGCGCAACGGCTACGAGATCCACACCGGGATGAACATCACCCGGGAGGGGGTGTTCGAGGCCTTCGAGATCTTTCCGGGGGTCGTCGTGCCGCCCGG
Source organism: Vicinamibacterales bacterium (assembly GCA_030745255.1). Taxonomy (GTDB): domain Bacteria; phylum Acidobacteriota; class Vicinamibacteria; order Vicinamibacterales; family UBA8438; genus NP936. Next base: position 2,116 of record JASLOY010000309.1, on the reverse strand, counting down.
CACCTACGACCACGCAGAGATGCAGATTGCCGGCAACACAAACCTCGGCGCGCCGATCAGCGCCCAGTTGAATTCATTCGTCGGAGGACTGTTCGGTGGGGATCGGATCTCGATTCAACCGTCGGTGACCGTTCGCGTCGGGGAGACCTTCAACACCAGCTTCGAATGGAGCTACAACGACCTACGTCTGCCCGGTGGCGACTTCACCACCAACCTCGCCCGGCTTCGCGCTTCGTACTCGTTCACGACGCGCATGTTCTTTCAGGCGCTCGTCCAGTACAACGACCGGGCCGACCTGTGGTCGTCGAACCTCCGCTTTGGCCTGCTCTCGGACGCCAATACCGGATTGTTCGTCGTCTACAACGACATCCAGGGCATCGGCACCGGGGTGCCGACGGGGGCGGGGCGCACCTTGACCCTGAAGTACAGCTACCTCTTCGATCTGCTACGGTAGCGCGACCGGCCTCACCGCCCGACGGCTCGTCGCAGCTCTTCGGATGGGGCTTCTGAGCCGAACCCGATGCTCACGAACATCCGGACGCCCTGTTCGACCCGGTTCTCCAGGTCGGCGTGGCCGTTGATGGCGACCGGCAGCCCGAACTCCCGCCCGGCCGCGATGACCGTGTCGATGGCAGTGGCGACCGCGGCCCGATCACCGATGTAGGACGCACTCAGGTCGCCGGACCCGGCCCACAGGATCGCGCCAATGTTGCGTTCGCTCAGTGCCCGGGCGATGTCACGGACGTTCTGGACGCCAATCTGATTCTCGATGATGAAAATCGGCAGCAGGCTGCCGGCCGGGTCGAGCCGCCAGATGTCGGCGCGTGCGCGGTACTCGAACGACGACAGGCCCCAGTAGCGGGCGGCGATCGCCGGGCTCGTGCCCCGGATGCCTGCGGGCTCGAAATCGGGGCTGTCGGGGGCCTGCGGGTAGCGCATCGCCCGCACGGCGTGTAGCGCCTGGTCGACGGTTTCCGTATGGGGAAACACGAGCCCGTGCACTCCCTGGTCGAGGACGTTCTTGATGAGCCACTCATTGCCCTCGCGCGCGTTGAACGGCATCCGCACGAACACGGTCTTGGTCGCGGTGAGCCCGGATTCCGCGATCGCCCGGCGGTCCAGTAGCCACTGCATGTAGGCGGTCAATCGGGGCACGTCGAACGGCACGTGCTCGAGGTCGTAGACGACGAAGTCGAAATCCCGGTTCCCGGCCTGGGCGACCGCCGATTCCCGGTCGCTCCCCACACCGATGTAGTTGACGAACTGTCCGAAGATCGGTTTGTCTTCGTCGAGTAGCGGCACGACGGTGTTGACGGGCGCCTGCTGGCCGAGCAGCACGGCGCCGGCGAGGACGACGAGGGCCGCCATCATGACGGACGTCCGGCTCGGGCTCGAGGTCATGTTTCGTTCCCTCCCAGGCTGTGTCGCCCGCATTGTATGGCAGTCTCGGCCGTGACTGGTGACGTGATCGGGAAGTTCAGCCGGTTGACCGCCGCGGCCTGCTCCGCGGAGCCGTGATGACGCTAGGTTGTGAGGTTCGGGAGTCCCTCACCACACGCCGTCGTCTGCGGGCGATAAGATGTGTGCACCGATGACACGGCAGGTCAGCCAGTCGCTCGTGCTCAGCTGGTGGCTTCGGCTTCCGGTGTCAGTTTCGTGTCTGACGGTGATGCTGCTCGGGCCAGCGGTCTCGAAGGCCGGTGCGCAGCCGAACTCCGCGACGTCGATGTGCGACCTGCGAGCGTATACGGAGAGACCCGGTGCCACGGCACGCGTCTCGGGGGACGAGCTGGTCGTCGCATGGGCCGGAGCGGCGGGCGAGCGGGTCCGTCTGCGGCTCGCGATCAGGCAGGGTGTGCCGGTCATCGCCGAGCTGGCGCTGCGGTCGGACTCTTCGGCGACCTGGTGGCCGGTCGCGACGGATCTCGGTATCGATTTCCGCATCGTCGAGGGGTTCCGGCGGATCAGCAACCAGCAGCTCGCGCCGCTTCGCGGGTTGGACGTGGAGCTGACCCAGGAGGTCGTGGACCGCTATAAGTGGGACGTGTTCTGGGACGCGCCGCTCGACCTGCGCGCGGAGGTCGGTGGTGGGAATCCCCCGCCGGCCGAGGGTGTC
>JASLOY010000308.1 GCA_030745255.1 Vicinamibacterales bacterium | reverse complement strand
CGGCGTGTTCAGCATGGAAGGGGACGTGGCGAAGCTCCCCGAGATGACCGCGCTCTGCCGCCGGTTCGGCGCCACCTTGGTGGTGGACGACTCGCACGGGGTCGGCGTGCTGGGGGCGCACGGTCGCGGTACACCGGAGCACTTCGGGCTTCCGGCGCGCGGGCCCGACGGCGTGGACATCCTGACCGGCACGCTCGGCAAGGCGCTTGGCGGCGCGGCAGGGGGCTATGTGGCCGGGCCCCAGGCAGTCATCGACTACCTGATTCAGCGCAGCCGCCCGCAGCTGTTCTCGAACGCGCTGCCGCCCACCGTGGCATCGAGCGCCGCCAAGGCACTGGAGATCCTCGAGCGCGAGCCGGATCGCGTGGCGCGTCTGCACGCCAACGTCCAGACGATGCGCGAGGGTCTGGCTGGGCTCGGCTACGAGGTGCTGCCCTCGCCCACGGCCATCCTGCCAATCATCGTCGGCGAGACCGCCGAGGCGATCCGGCTCTCGACGCGGCTGCTCGAGCTCGGCGTCTTCGTGACCGGCTTCGGCTTCCCCGTGGTGCCGGAAGGCACCGCCCGCTTACGAGTCCAGATGTCTGCGGCCCACACCGACGCGCACATCGAGACCGCGCTCGACGCGTTTCAACAGCTGCGTGCGAACGGCTAGCGGTCCGTGGTAAGACCCCGCGTCGCACCGAGACCCTGGCGTGGCAATGCCGCGCACGGCCAGTACAAGGCGCGCCGAGGGAGAATACCGCCCTGTATTCGACCGAGAAGCAACGCCGTTGGCCGGGATGCAGCGGGGCTCTTACCACTGGCCGCTAGATCTCAGGCTCGTCTTGGTTCAGGCCCTCGACCGCCACGACTTTCTTCACCGCCAGCATCAAGACATCCTTCGCCAGCTCCGACTGCAACGTCTCGACCTCGAACGACGGCAGGCCCGGCGCATTGGCGAACGCGCGACGCGCCTGACCCCGCCAGTTCTTGTGTCGCCTGGCGTGCTGATAGCACACCAGGACGTCTCCCGGCTGAAGCGCGTCGAACACTGCGGCGACCTCTGCCGACGTCACGTGCTCGGGACCGGGTGTCTCCTGTGCGAGCCCGATGTCGGGGTCGAGCAGCACCAGCATCGGCTCATCACGCGAGGCTCTGAGGCGACGACACAACCGCCCGAAATAGGCGGCGCGGTGGCTAAACGGCTCCTTGAGGACCTCGATCGTCAGACCGCTCGCGGCCCCGAGCCGCCGGATGTCCACCAGGTCGCGAAAATGGCGAATAACCTCGACGGGCGGATCCACCTTCCCGCGCGAGGTCGCAAGCGTCGGCTGAGGCTGATCGGGACGCAACATGGCGACGTGCAGCAGGGCGTAAATTCCCTCCCGTCTCGCCAGGTGCACGACCGAGCTCCATTTCACGACGTCGCGGTTGTCGCCGTACCACTGGTCTCGCATCGGTCACATTCCTGATCGACGGCCGCGAAGGCCGGTCGCTCAACGGGCCTGAAGGCCCTTGCTACCGAGGTTCTTCCACCGTCAGCCGCGGAATCCACCGCGGCGTGCCTCCAATTCCTCCCAACGGGCGTATGCCCCCTCCAACTCGGACTGCACCTGTTCGAGCCGTCCCATCGTCGTCTTGATTGTAGCGGCCGGTTCCCGGTAGAAGTCCGGTCCCGCCACCGTCACGTTGAGGCGACGCGCCTCGTCCTCCAGAGTGTCGATTCGCCCGGGAAGCGCCACCAGCTCACGCTGTTCGTTGTAGGACAGCCGTTTGGTCGCTTGGCCCGGTATCGCCAGGCCCGCGGTCTCGTGGGCCCCGTCAGCCTGTCGGGACGGCTGCCCACGGCCCGAGCGATCCGGATCAGGTGCGACGGGACGCTGCCGCAGCCAGTCCTGGTAGCCACCCACATACTCCGTGACCCGTCCGCCCCCCTCGAAGACGAGCGTGCTGGTGATGACATTGTCGAGAAACGCTCGGTCGTGGCTGACAAGCAACAGCGTCCCCGACCAGGCCACGAGCTGAGCCTCCAGCAACTCGAGCGTTTCGAGGTCGAGGTCGTTGGTCGGCTCGTCGAGCACCAGCACGTTGGCCGGTCTCGTGAACAGCCGAGCCAGCAGCAGGCGGTTCCGCTCGCCGCCAGACAGCGCCTTGACCGGCGAGTGCGCCCGGTCACGAGAGAACAGGAAGTCGCGCAGATAACCGTGCACGTGCCGGGACTCGCCGTTGACGGTCACCGTGTCGTTGCCCTCACCTATCGTGTCAAATACCGTTCGCTCGGGGTCGAGCTGTTCCCGTTGCTGGTCATAGTAGGCAACCTGCACATTCGCACCCCGGTGAATCGCGCCCCGGTCGGGCGCCAGCTCGCCGAGCAGTAGACGCAGCAGCGTCGTCTTCCCGGAGCCGTTGGGTCCGATCAAACCGACCCGGTCACCCCGCAGGATGCGGCTCGACAAGTCGCGAATGACCACCGTGCCACCGAAGGACCGAGAGACCGTCTCTGCTTCGAAGACCACCCGCCCCGAAAGATCGGCACGCTCTGCCTGTAGTCGCACGGCGCCGATCCGGGTCCGCCGATTGGCCCGTTTGGCGCGCAACGCCATGAGCGCGCGCACACGCCCTTCGTTTCTCGTGCGCCGCGCTTTGATGCCCTGTCGCAGCCAGGCTTCCTCGGTCGCCAGCTTCTTGTCCTGCTTTGCCTGGTGCACCGCCTCATCGGCCAACCGTTTCACCTGTCGTCGCCGGTAGGTGGCATAATCGCCCGGCCACGAAGTAAGCCGCCCGCGGTCGAGCTCGATGATGCGCGTCGCAACCTGCTGCAGAAAAACCCGGTCATGGGTGACGACCACGACCGCACCGGGATACTCGGCCACGAGTGTTTCAAGCCAGGTAATGGCATCGATGTCGAGATGGTTTGTCGGCTCATCCAACAACATCACGTCTGGTTGCGCTACCAGCGCGCGGGCCAGGAGCACCCGCCGCCGCCAACCACCGGAGAGCGTATCGACCACCGCGTCGGATGGAAGCTGCAGTCGCTCGACGACCAGCTCGACCCGCTGTTCGAGACGCCAGCCGTCGCGTTCCTCGAGCTGTTGCTGCAACCGTCCCAGCTTGTCGAGCAGCGCCGGCTCGGGGTGTGCGGCGACCTTGACGGCCGTGTGGTGATAGGCGGCCACGAGCTCGCTCAGCTCGCCCAGGCCTTCGGCCACGACATCGAACACCGGGCGGTCGGATGACAACGGGACGTCCTGCACGAGCAGCGCCGTATGGGCCCCGGGCTCACGCCGGACCACACCCCGGTCTGGGGCCTGGGCACCGGCGAGGATCTGGAGAAGGGTCGACTTGCCGGTGCCGTTCCGACCGATCACGCAGACCCGCTCTCCGCGCTCGAGCCGCAGGGTCGCGTCCACGAGCAGCGGAAGATGCCCGAAGGCGATCGAGACCTGGTCGAGCGCAATGACGGTCACTGCAGACAGCACTTCTTGAACTTGCGCCCACTGCCACACGGACACGGGGAGTTCCGACCGAACCGGGCTCGGCCACGCTTCATCTCTCGGCGCAGCGCCCCCACACGGGCCCGCAGGTCTTGATTGAACACCTGCTCCAGCGTCGTGTAGAGCTCCGGATGCTTGGCAGCCATCACGCCGGGCCGCTCGAAGAAGTACTCGGCGGACACGGCGAAGAATTCCGCCTCATTTGTCAGCCCGTAGTGGTTGATGTCGGAGCCCCCCACCTCGATCTCGGCCATCTTGCGTCGCACCAGATCGATCCAGGGACCGATCGCCTGCTGGTCGAGCCCCACCCCGGGGACCCCGTCAATGACCCCGTCGGTCTTGTCCACGAGATGCGCAAACTCGTGGACCCCGACATTGCGTTTGTCGGTCGCGTTACGGAAGCCGTTGATCAGGTCGGGCTTGGAGAGAATCATCAACCGGTTCAAGCTGCCGGTACCGACCATGCCCAGGATGTTGTGGTCCTGTCGGTCGCCGAAGTCGAACTCGCCGTCGAACCGGGTTGGATACACCAACACCTCGTTGATCTGGCTCCACTCCCAGTCGGGGAACCCGAAGATCGGGATGATGGCGCTCGCGGCGGCCAGCACACGGGTGGTCGCGTCGAGCTGGACCTTGATGCCGGTGACCCGCTTCTCGCCCAGGAACACCTGGACCTCGCGGCGGAACCGCCGCTGCGCCGCCGGCTCGAGGGCACGAAAGTAGATAACGTCGCGCTGGAGCACCGTCTCCCACTCGGGCGGAAACGACTCGCTCAAGATCGCACGCCGACGCCGAATTGCCCCGGTCTGCCAGACGTACATGCCACAGGCCGGGGCCAACGCGAGCACCCCTGTTGTCACGACGGGCCGCCCCGTCCGGATGACCACGAGCGCGATGAGCGCGGAAATGAGCAATGTCACGCCCGCGAAGACGAGCGCCCACACTCGGGTTCGCCGCTCCCAGCCGGCGAACAGATTGCCGCCGTCGACCGAGCCGAATGGCATGGTGATGGAGGTGGAAGGGGTAGATCCGGAGTCCGAATGCCCTTGACGGCCCGCGTCCGACGATCGGGACCCCGATCATCATCGGCGGCCGCTCCTTCATGAACCGCGATGAGGGCAGGTCGAAAGACAGCCAGCGACTACGAACGGCCACCCCTCGCACGTCGAGAGGCGGCGGCCAACTACGGGCAGCCCCGGCTACTGCCTGCGGATCGACTGGATCACGACCGGCTCGTTCGGAACGGTGTCGGTGACCGGCGTGGCCGCGATTTGATCCACGACGTCGGTACCGTCAGTCACACGCCCGAAGACGGCATAGCCGAAGTCCCTCACGCCGTTGTTCAGGAAATTGTTGTCGACCGTGTTGATGAAAAATTGGTCCGTGGCGCTGTTGATTTCGCCGGTGCGGGCCATCGCCAGCGTGTACTTGTCGTTGTTCACGCCGTTTTCCGCCTCGTTCTTGATAGGCGGCCGCGTCGGCTTGCTCTGCATCTCTGGCGTGAAGTGCCCGCCTTGGATCATGAATGTCTGGATGACCCGGTGGAACATGGAGCCGTCGTAATGCTCCGCGTCGACGTAAGCGAGAAAATTTTCGACACTGATTGGAGCCCGGTCCTGGTATAGCTCCATGGTGATGGCGCCCA
>JASLOY010000307.1 GCA_030745255.1 Vicinamibacterales bacterium | reverse complement strand
CGACGGCGTCATGACCGTAGTCGTCATGGTCACAGTCTGACAGACCAGCGGAAGACGGTGCGGAGTTCTCGGCGAATGGTTGCTGGGGCCCGGCGAGCGGCCCGTTTTTCGGGCGGGGCATCCCGGCCGGCGTTGTTGCTTCGTCGGTCACATGCCACCTGCATGCTCCCTCCTCGCGCCTAGCCAGCCGGGCGCCACGCTCCGAAGACTTGCTCGGTCACGGCGCGACGATCCGGCAACCGAACTGCACGCACCGAAGTTACCCTGGCATGAGGACCTGGTTGGACGACCCCGCCTCACCGACCAGGCGCGTCGCCGGGCATCAGCTATAATCCGGCACAGAGCCGATCTCACGAGGAGCGATGTTCATGAAAGCCCACGCAGTCTCTCCACTGTTCACGCTGGCCGCGGCCGCGCTGGCGCTGGCCCTGGTTGCCCCGTCGGCGTCCGCGCAGATCGAACGAGTGCGCGACCCGAACTGGACCACGCCGCGGACCCCTGACGGACACCCGGACCTGCAGGGTATTTGGGGCAACAAGACCATCACGCCGATCGAACGGCGCGAGAGCGAGACCCGCGCGTTCCTGAGCAACGAGGAGATGGCCACGCTCAACCAGCAGCGCGCCGACAACGAGGCGGCGAACGACGCCCGGCCGGCGCAGCGCACCGAGGCGGGCCGCAACGTCGGAGGCTACGGCAGCTATTGGCTCGACTCGGGTGACACGGTGCTGTCGACCGGGCAAACGTCGTTCGTGGTCGATCCGCCCAGCGGCCGGGCACCGGTGCGGCAGTGGGCGCTCGACACCAAGGCGTGGCGTCTGGCCAACGAAGGCGACCACTACGAGAACATGAGCGTCTGGGACCGCTGTATCTCACGCGGCGTGCCCGGCTCGATGCTCCCGGCCGGATACAACAATGCTTATCGCATCCTCCAGACGGTCGACCATGTCGCCATCTTCCACGAGATGATTCACGACGCCCGGATCATTCCGCTGTCGGACCGTCCCTTCATCGACGACCGCATCGACCAGTGGATGGGCGACGCCCGGGCACACTGGGAGGGCGAGGTCCTGGTGGTCGAGACCAAGGGCTTCCACAACCGCGGCTGGATCGCGTCGAGTTTCGCTGGCGGCCGGCTGAAGGGCATACCGACCAGCACGGCGCTGCACGTCGTCGAGCGCTACGAACGGGTATCGGAGACCACCATCATGTGGGACGTGACCATCACCGACCCCAACGTCTACACCGCACCCTGGAAGATCTCGATGCCACTGACGGCGGAACGGGGCTACCAGATGTTCGAGTACGCCTGTCACGAGGGCAACTACGCCGTGCCCAATGCCCTCAGTGGCCAGCGCTACCTCGACAAGGCCTCGACCGAAGGTCAGTAGCGCCCAGGCCCGCCCGATGCGGTTTCCTGGCAAGCCTTTTATCTGGCAAGGCGCGAGGAGGGAGCAGCCAGGCGGGCTGTGACCCCGGTGAGCCAAAGTCGCGACGCAGTCCCTCACGGACCGATCGCCAGGCAACCTACGGCTTGGGGTGGCCCAGCAGCCACTCGACGACCAGCCGCGTGAAGTGCTCGGACAGCTCTGGCAGATGCTGCCCGTCGGCGATAGTCCAGAGCTCGGCCGAGCCTCCGGCCTTGCAGCCGCTCGCATACCGCGTGATGGTGGACTCCATGCCGTCCAGGCTGCGGTCCAGGTCGAGCATACCCGCATCGACACCATCGCCCGCACAGCCGTTACGTGCCGCCCAGTTCGTGACCGACTGCCGGGCGCGCACCGGTCTCATCGGCCCCGGCCAGGCTCACGATGGCCGCGATGTCGGCCGATCGCTCATAGGCGAGTCGGTGGGCCATGAACGCGCCGTTCGAGTGGCCGAGGATGAATACGCGTTTCTCGTCGATCCGGTTCTTGGCCTTGACGGCCTCGACCAGGCCGCTGATGTACTCAACGTCGTCAAGGTTCGCGCCCTCCCAGTTGCAGCATGCCCGCGACGCGTTCCAGAACCTCGGATTGCCGTCGGCCGCCGACGGCGTGCCGTCGGGCGCCACCATAATGAACCCGTAGGCATCGGCCAGGGCACTGAGCCCCATGTACTGGTCCTGCCCCGCACCGGTGTTGCTGTAGGTGTGCAGCAACACGATCAGCGGGGCCGCCACATCGCCGGAATAGCCGGGCGGCACGGTGACGGGCAGTGCGCCGCGACCGGCGTCGACGGTCTGAGCGTGAACCGCGGCTGACGCGGTGAGCAGGACTGTGGTGGCAAGGGCGGTCCGTAGCATGCGCATGGTGGCGTCTCCTGTGAATCCGACGAACGGTGCCCCCGGGGTCAGGGGAGGCTCACTACACGGGGCCGGACAAACTGACACAACCGCGCGCCGTGACCAGACTTGCCACATGGGTCTGCTGCCAGTAAGGTGAGTGCTCACTCATATGCGAATCACCACCAGGAAAGCTCACGTCATGGGTCGTATCCCCTCGTTCCTGGCCGCCGCGATTGTCGGCATCACGATCGCCGTTTCGGCCGTCAGAGCCGAGGCCCAGACCAGCGCGATGAGCTTCAGCAGCGTAGCGCTCAACGTTGCCGATCTGGCCCGTGCCGAAAGGTTCTACAGCGAGGTTTTCGGGTTGGTGCGCACCTTCCAGTATCCGCCCCAGGGCGACCCGATCGAGATCGGCCTTGGGCGCCCCGACCAGCAGGGCGGCATGGGCCTGCTGCTGGCCCATTTCAACGACGACCCGCTGCCGGACGGGAAGTCCGCCTACGGCCGGATCATCATCAACAGCACCGACGCCCGAGCCCTGGCCGAGCGGGCCGTGGCCGCCGGAGCCAAGATGCTGAGAGACGTTGGGCAACCGGGCGAGCCCGTAATCCTGTTCCTGTCCGATCCGGACGGCTACGAGTTCGAGCTGTATCAGGCCTCGCCCGGTGGCGAATGAGGCGAGTGCGATGACGAGACAGGTATTCAGCGTGGTGCTCGCGGCGAGCCTGGTGGGGCTCGGTGCTACTGATCTGCACGCCCAGTCGTCCGGTCCCTGGCAGACCTATGGCACGGAGAACGGCGAGTGGCGTAGCTACGCCGGCAACATCGCCGGGCAGAAGTACTCGCCGCTCGACCAGATCGACGCCGGCAACTTCAGTCGGATCGAGCTCGCCTGGGAGTGGACCTCCACGGACCGGTTTCTGAGCCGCACGACCCCTGATGGTGGCGAGTGGTACGCGCCACTCGACGCCATCGTCGAGTCGTTGGTCGCCGACACCTCTGACCTCTATCGCGACGGCCAGTCGCCGAACCCGTCCCGGTTCCAGGCGACGCCGCTGATGATCAACGGCGTCCTTTACTTCAACACCCCGCTCTCACAGGGGGTGGCGATCGACGCCACCACCGGCGAGACCCTCTGGGTCTTCAACCCGAAGACCTACGAAGAGGGCACCCCATCGATGTCGGGCCCCTGGACGCAGCGCGGGGTCGCCTACTGGACCGACGGCGAGGGAGACGAGCGGATCTTCTGGGGCACCGGCGCCGGCTATCTCGTTTGTGTCCAGGCAGCGTCCGGCCGACCGTGTTCCGACTTTGGCCCGGACGGCAGCGGGATGGTCGACGCGATGGTGGGGGTACCGCGCGCGGTCCGGGAGGACCGTGACTACCTGAACGCGTTTCTCTACTCCATCAACTCGCCGCCGATCATCGTGCGCGACCGGGTCATTCACGGCTCGCACGTCGCCGACGTGCGGGTGACCAAAGAGGCGGTTCCGGGATGGGTGCGGGCCTGGAACGTGCGGACGGGTGCACACGAATGGGACTTTCACACGGTGCCCAACAGCGCCGACGAGTTCGGTTCCGATACGTGGCTGAACGAGTCGTGGCGCTACTCGGGCAACGGTAACGTTTGGTCGATGCTGGCGGGGGACAACGAGCTGGGCTACGTGTATCTGCCGACCGGCACCGTCACCAACGACTACTACGGAGCGGACCGTCTGGGTGACAACCTGTTCTCGGAATCGATCATCGCCGTCGACATCGAGACCGGCCAGCGGGTGTGGCACTTCCAGGCAGTGCACCACGGTTTGTGGGACTGGGACTTCCCGACCCATCCGAACCTGGTCGACATCACGGTCGACGGGCGGGATATCAAGGCGCTGGCGCAGGTGAGCAAGCAGGGCTTCACCTATGTGTTCGACCGCGTCACCGGCGACCCGGTCTGGCCGATCGAAGAACGTCCGGTGCCGCAGGAGACCAACCTGCCGGGTGAGGTGCCATCACTGACCCAGCCGTTTCCCACCAAGCCCCCACCGTTCGAGTATCAAGGCGTGAGCATCGATGACCTGGTCGACTTCACGCCCGAGATCCGGGCGATGGCGGTGGAGGCGGTACAGGACTTCACTCTGGGTCCGATCTTCACGCCACCGCTTCAGACCGTCGACGGGGTGACCCAGGGCACCATCCAGCGTCCAGCGATCGATGGCGGAGCGAACTGGGGCGGCGCCGGGGTGGACCCAGAGACCGGCATCCTCTACGTGCCCTCGCAGAACCGGTCGTCCGTCCTGCACTTCTACAGCCCGGACCCCGACACCACCGGCGCCACGATGACTATCACCCAGGCGGCGTTCGGCAGCGGCCGCCAGCCGGCGCTGCCGCAGGGGCTGCCGCTCTTCAAGCCGCCCTACTCACGGATGACGGCGGTTGACCTGAACGTGGGCGAGAACGCTTGGATGCAGCCCAACGGCGACGGGAACCGCCTGCGCAATCACCCGATGCTGCGTGATCTGGATCTGCCTCCACTCGGTGGCGACGGTCGGGGCGGCCCCCTGATCACGAAGACGCTCCTGGTGAGCGCACTGACCGCGGGAGGTACTGACGACGGGCCGCGGCTGGTCGCGCGAGACAAAGGGACGGGCGAGATCGTCGGGTCGGTCGACCTGCCGTCGGGCGCGATCGGAACACCGATGACCTACATGGTCGACGGCCGCCAGCACATCGCTCTGACCGTCGGCGGCGGCCCGCGCCTGGTGGCGTTCGCGTTGCCGGAGTAGAAGACAGCCTGCACGGCTTCGGGCGCCAGGGCTTCGATGGCAAGGCCGCAGCCTTGCCCCTCGGATGCTCGAATGGGAGACACCGCATGCTGATGTACGTCTGGCTCGAGCAAGG
>JASLOY010000306.1:287-5159 GCA_030745255.1 Vicinamibacterales bacterium | reverse complement strand
CCGCCACGCCCGCAGGGTGTCGAGCGCAACGTTGTCATCTCGATGTGGGAGTGGGGCACCGAGGTCGACTACGTCCACGATGAGATCGCGACCGACAAGCGGAACCCCCGCGTCAACGCGAATGGACCCATCTACGGCGTGAACATCTCGAACGACGAATTGGCGATTTTGGATCCGCAGACGAACCTGGCGACGAACCTGAAGATCCCGTTGCGTGTGGACCCGACGACCGTGCCCGGGATGATCTCGCAATCAATGCCGGTGCCATCGCGCTTCTGGGGCGAGGAGCTTGTCTGGAGTGACCCGGCGAACCCGCACAACCCGATGATGGATGAGAAAGGCCGGGTGTGGATGACGTCGGCCATTCGCAACCGGGCCAATCCGGACTGGTGCAAGGGTGGGTCGGACAATCCCTATGCGCAGTACTTCCCGCTGGAGAGCGGCTTTCGCTCCGCGGTGTACTACGAGCCGGAGACGCAGAAGTTCGTGATGGTCGGCACCTGTTACGGCACGCATCACCTGCAGTTCGCCGAGGACGAGAACGACACGCTCTACTTCAGCGGCGGTGGCCAGGTCGTGGGCTGGCTCGATACGAAGCTGTATGACGAGACCGGCGACGAGCAGCGGTCCCAGGGCTGGTGCCCGACGGTGATCGACACCAATGGCGACGGCAAGATCTCCTCTCCGTGGAACGAGCCGGATCGCCGCGGTGCATACGAGAACCTCGACACCAACCTCGACACGCGGGTGGTGGTGGGCAGTTACGGCATCATCGGCGATCCCACCGACGACAAGGCGGTCTGGATCAGCTCGACACGGTTTCCGGGACGATTGGCGCGGCTGCACGTCGGTGACAGCCCGCCCGAGACCTGCGTGACCGAGATGTACGAGGTGCCGTCGGTCCTCGACCCGAACGTGCCAAAGGAGCAGACCGGGTTCGGATCGCGCGGGCTCGACATCGATCGCAACGGTGTCGTCTGGACGGCGCTGTCTGGAAGCAGCGACTTTGCCAGCTTCGACCGCACCAAGTGCGCCGTTACCAGCGGTCCGACGGTGCTCGACGGGCGGCACTGTGTCGACGGGTGGACGCTGTATCCGACGCCGGGGCCGGTGGTCCGTGGCACCGACCCGCCGGTTCGCGCCGACTATCACTATTACAACTGGGTCGACCAGTGGAACACGCTCGGTCTGGGCGAGAACATCCCGATCGCCAACGGGTCGAACTCAGATTCGCTGCTGGCGTTGAATCCGGAGAGCGGCGAATGGACGGTTCTGCGGGTGCCGTATCCGCAGGGCTTCTTCGCTCGCGGGCTCGACGGCCGCATCGATGACCCGAACGGCGGCTGGAAAGGCAAGGGAGTGTGGGCCACCTATGGCGCTGCCGCGACGTGGCACATCGAAGGAGGGAAGGGCGTGAAGCCTGGTATCGTCAAGTTCCAGGTGCGACCGGACCCGCTCGCCAACTGAATGTGTGTCGTGGGTCGTCCTATTTGACTGGAGAGCCTTCGTGGGAAGGATTCCGCGAAGGCTCTTTATTGTTAGGTATCTTGTACGCGCTGGGTGCTCGAGGATGGTCTGATGAGTGGGGCGAGCGGCCTCACTGACAAAACTGACAGGCTGTGGAAAGCGAACTGACAGGATTTGGGACGATGACGAATCTTCGAACGGTGTATGGCTACGGTGTGTTCGTGTTGGTGACGCTGCTGCTGACCGGCGTGCCGATGAGCTGGGCGGGTCAGGGTGGCACGGGTGCCATCAGCGGCACGATCGAGGACACGAGCGGTGGCGTGTTGCCGGGTGTCGCGGTGACCGCCGTCAACACCGAGACGGGAGGTTCACGGACAGACGTAAGCGACGGTCGGGGGCGCTACGAAATCTCGCGCCTCCCTGCCGGGCGTTACGAGGTGCGGGGAGCGTTACCCGGCTTCGAGAGCGACGCGACGACCGTGACCGTCTCCGCGGGAGGATCGGCGATGGTGGATCTGTCCCTGTCCATTGCGCCGCTCGCAGAGTCGGTGACCGTCATGCGAACCAACCAGGCACTCTCGACGGTGCCGCAGTCGGTCGCCGTCGTTCAGCGCGATCAGATCGAGCACTCCCAGCGCCGCGCCTCGCTCGACGAGGCGCTCCGCGGCATCCCCGGTCTGTTTGTCCAGAACCGGCGCAACTACGGCCTTTCGGGCGGCATCGGGCTCAGCATCCGCGCGCCGCAGCCGCGGTTTGGCCTGCGCGGGCTGGCGATCATCCAGGACGGCATTCCGATCACGACGGCCGACGGCACGACCGAGCCGGGCAACGTCGACCTCGGGTCGGTCGGGCGGATCGACGTGGTGCGCGGCCCGAGCTCCGTGCTCTACGGCAACGCGGCCGGTGGGGTGATCAACCTGAACACCACATTCGACACCTCGCGCCCCTTGACGATCACACCGGATGTCCAGTTCGGCAGCCACGGCTACAACCGGCAGCAAGTCAGGCTGGAGGGCGGTAATTCCGGCACCCAGTTCATGGCGAGCGCCAGCCGGTTCGAGACCAGCGGGTTTCGCGAGAACAGTGCCGCCGAGATCATTCAGGCCAACGTCGTCGTCAATCACGTGCTGTCGCCCAGCACCGAGATCCGCGGCGTCTTCAACCTGTACGAGGCGCCGTTTTCGGAGAGCCCCAGCTTCCTGAACGAAACCGATGCCCGAGGCGAGCCAATCCGCGATGACGACGACAACTGTCTCTCGGGGGCGTGCCTGGCCCGGGGTGTTGCGGCGGCCAGACACTGGGGCGAGGGGACCAACCAGGGGCAGTATGGCCTGACCGTGGACCACCGCTTCAGTGAGACGCAGCAGCTCCGCGTCACCGGCTGGGGAATGTGGCGCCGTCTCGACGCGCTCGGCGCCTTCCAGAACATCGAGCTCGAGCGCTCTGGGTTCGGGTTCCGGTCGGAGTATCTGGGCGGGACCCAGATTGGGGACATTGGTTTCGAGTGGGCCGCCGGTCTCGACATCGCGTCGCAGAACGACGACCGCATGGAGTTCGGACAGGTGGCGCCCGTCATATCGGGAGGCGATGCGACCAACGGTTCGCTGAATGTCGACCAGACCGAGGACGTGCTCTCGGCCGGACCGTTCGCGCAGGTCGGCATCGCGCCGAACGATGTTGTCCAGTTCACCGCCGGGGTCCGCTGGGACTACTACGACTTCTCGGCCGGAGACCGCAAGCTGGACGACGGAGACCAGTCAGGCGACCGGACCATGGACCAGATCAGTCCGTCGGTCGGCGTGACCGTGGCCGCGGCGCCAAACGTCAACCTGTTCGCCAACTATGCGACCGCCTACGAGACTCCGACAACGGTCGAGCTGTCGAACACCGAGACGGGGGCCGGCGGGTTCAATCAAGAGCTCGAGCCCCAGGATCTGAATAGCGTCGAGGTCGGGGTGCGGGGACTCGTCGAGCCGGCCCGACTCCGGTACGAGGCGACGGTCTTCGTCTCCACCGTGGACAACGCGCTCGTCTCGTTTCAGAACCCCCTCTCGCAGGACTTCTTCCGCAACGCTGGGAAGGCATCGCGCGACGGGTTCGAGCTGGCGTTCGACTTCGTGCCGATCCCGAGCTTCAGCACACGGTTCGCCTACACCTATCAGGATTTCGTCTTCGAGGAGTTCAACACCGGCTCATCCGACTTTTCGGGCAAAGACGAGCCAGGCGCCCCGCCGCACCGGTTCTACGGTGGGGTCACCTACATCGCGCCGTTCGGGCTGCGGTCTGGCGCGACCGTCCGGTGGGTCGACGAGTTCACCCTGAACAACGCCAACACGGTGTTCAACTGGGCCTATACCGTCGTCGACTTGCGGTTCGGGTTCGACACGACTTTGGGTGACACCAACATCCGGCCGTTCATCGGAATCGACAATGTCTTCGATGAGCGCTACAACTCGTCCGGCATCACCAATGCTTTCGGCGGCCGCTACTACGAGCCGTCGCCGGGCCGGGAGGTCTACGTCGGGTTCACCGTCGGTGCCGGCATCCGGTGAGGGTTGCCAGGGCCGGTGCGCGTCTCGTTGCGGTAGGACGCTCGGCGATTGCCTGCCGCGTGTGGCGCCGGCAACCCGGCACCCGTCATCCCCTCCTCCGAGCACGTCAGTCTTGACGAAGGGGCACGACACGGAGACACTGTAGCGTTCGCCGACGAGGCGAGCGGGCCCTCAGGGGGCTTTGGGCTTCACAGCACCGCCTGTTCGGGCGTGTTCCAGGCCGCCAATCGGACACCACACTGAAGGGAGAGCGAGAGAGTTCATGGCCGTCCAACCCACGCGCACCGTCGACTTCGACCGGGCCAACGAGGTGGTCCAGCGGTTCCAGAATGAGTCGACCAAGTGGCTCTACGGTCTGGACGATGCCGCTCGCATCCTGTCCTGGGCCTTCTTCACGCTGTTGCCGTATACCGACAAGTTGAGCCAGAGCAAGTTGCTGCGTCAGCCCCACATCATGTTCAGGGGGCCGACCGGTACCGGCAAGACAGACCTGGTGAGCGCCTGCGCGATGGCGATCGACGCAAAGTTCGAACGGATCCAGGGCATGCCGACCTACATGCCGGAGGACATCCTGGGATACGAGACGATTGTCGAGGAGCTCGACGGTACCCGGAAGATGCACTTCAAGCCGGGCAAGCTGATGGCGCACATCGTGCTCATCGACGAGGACAACCGGTTGTCGGGCAAGACCAAGGCGGCGGTGCTCGAAGGGATGGAAGAGAGCTCGGCGACGCTCAGCTCCGATTACGGCAACCTCGCCGAGGGCAAGATACTGCCGTTGTTCCCTTTGTCGTGCGACTTCAACGACATCGAGGGGCCGCGGTTCTTCATGGTGATTTGCACCGAGAACATC
>JASLOY010000306.1:0-272 GCA_030745255.1 Vicinamibacterales bacterium | reverse complement strand
GTCGGGCGCAAGGTCGAGAAGCTGACCGACCTCTACGAGGTGCTCGACATCGCGCGCTACATCTTCGACAACGTGAAGATGTCCGATTACGGCCAGCAATACAAAGTACGGCTGATCCGGAACACACGGCCGCACCGCGTGGTTGGGCGCGCCGCCCGCACGGTCAGGGAGTATATCCGGGTGGGGATCTCGCCTCGCGTCCATTTTCACCTCGAAGCGGTGGCCCGAACGTTCGCGTTCTTCAATGGCGACACGGTGATCACGCCGGACCA
>JASLOY010000305.1 GCA_030745255.1 Vicinamibacterales bacterium | reverse complement strand
GACGTAGAAGAGCACCGCGGCGGCCGCCGCCAGCCGACCCGCCTGACCGAGGGCGCATTGGATGAGCGTCGTGATCAGCACATACCAGACCGGCCACTTCCCAGGCGCGGTGGTGTAGGCGTCGAGCATGCTCCGGCCAGTGGCATTCGTGAAGCGGAACGCCATCTCGAAGCCGTAGTACTTGAAGACGTAGGCGACTGGAATGCACCAGAGCAGCGCAAACTCGAAGCGGCCGCCCGCCGCCGGCGCCGTGACCAGATGGCTGGTGCCAATTCCGGTCATCATCAGAATAAGCCCGGGACCGAAGTGCCGAAACATCCCACGAGGGCTGGTTTCCGGCAGTGGTAGCGTGCTGAACGAGTCTGACTTGTGCAACATGGGCGTCATCCTACCAGAGAAGCCGATCGCAGCCGCGCGCGAGGCGGTAAGATGGGCGTGATCTGCTCGATCCGACGCACGCTGGAGGAGACCATGCTCGCATTCCACCCACATCGCCGACCGTCTGGCCGCGCGACCACCGCGCTGCTCGCCGTGATTGTGGCGTTCATGACAACCGCCTGCGATACGACGATCGACCGGAACGTCGAAGCCGGGCGAGACGCCCTCGGAAACACCGGCGCCGTCACCGCCGGGCATCCGCTGGCGGCAGAGGCGGGTCTCAGTGTGCTGCAGGCGGGCGGGCTCGCCATGGACGCCGCCATCACCGCCGCGGCGATGCTGGCCGTCGCTCGCCCGCACATGAACGGCGTCGGCGGCGACACGTTCCTCCTGTATTACGACTCGGCCACCAACCTGACCTACGCGCTGAACGGTTCCGGACGTTCCGGCAGCGCCATGACGCTCGAGGAACTGCAGGCGGACGGTCTCGAGCGCATGCCGGGCGCAGGTCCGCTGAGCGTCTCGGTGCCGGGCTCGGTCGGCGCCTGGGCGGAGGGGCTGCGACGGTTCGGCACAATCAGCTTCGCTCAGGCGCTGCAACCGGCGATCGAGCTGGCGACGGAGGGGCTCCCCGTCTCGGAGCGGCTAGCCGAGGACATCGCCGGAGCGGAAGCGAAGCTGCGACTGGAACCGGAGGCCGCGCGCGTCTTTTTACCGGGCGGAGCGCCACCGCAACAGGGTTCCATCTTGCCGCGACCGGACCTCGCCGAGACCCTGCGTACGCTGCAGGAGCACGGTCCGGACGAGCTGTACCGCGGCGCTCTCGGCGCCAAGGTCGTACGGTTCCTCCAGGAACGGGGTGGTCTGGTCACTCACAACGACATGGCCGACTACCTGCCCGAGTGGACACAGCCAATCAGCACGCGCTATCAGGGACTCGAGGTGCTGGCGTTTCCGCCCAACACGCAGGGCGTGACCCTGCTCGAGGAACTGGCGCTGTTGGATCAGGTCGACACCGACCTTGCCGCGCTCGGGCACAACAGCGCCGACTATCTTCACACCGTGTCTGAGGCGATCCGGCTGGCGTTCGTCGACCGGGACCGCGAGATTGCCGACCCAAAGGCGATGCGCGTGTCGGTGGACGAGCTGCTCGACGACGCCCGGATTAGAGAGATGGCGTCGACGATCGACCCCGCTGGCCGCGCGCCGGTCCTTCGAGTAGCGGCGGACGAGGACCACCCCAATACGGTGTACGTGATCGCGGTCGACCAGTATGGCAACGTCGTATCGCTCATCCAGAGTCTGTTCGCGACATTCGGTTCCGGGCTCGTCGTGCCGGACACCGGGATCGTGCTACAGAACCGGGGGTCACTCTTCACCTTCGAGGAGGATCACCCGAACGTGTTCGCGAGGCGCCGCCGGCCGTTCCACACGCTGTGCCCTGTCATCGTACTGAGCAACGATCTCCCGTGGCTGGCGGTCGGCACGCCCGGCGGCGACGGGCAGACCCACACCATCACCCAGGTGCTCAACAACATCCTGCTCTTCGGCATGAGTCCGCAGGAGGCGATCGACGCGCCGCGGCTGCGCCGTCTACGAGATGGCTCGCTGGCGATCGAGGATGGGGTACCCCAGGAAGTTCGTGACGCGCTCGAGGCCAGAGGCTACACCGTGCATGCGCGCAGCGGCTGGACCGCGGAGTTCGGCGGCGCCCAGGCGGTCTTGATTGACCAGATCGCCGGTCGTCGCCGCGCCGGTGCGGACCGCCGCCGCGAAGGGTGGGCGGTGGCGTATTGAGCACGCTGGGGAGAGAACAGTAGCCTGCGGATTCAGGCTCTGGGCTGCAGGCTTCAGGCGCCCTGCGCTCAGTATCCGGTGCCGTCACCCTTGGCGGAGTCGGGAACCGGCGACTGGTAGATGGCGCGGCCCACGAAGAAGGGGCCCATGTCCTGCATGTACTCCGACGTCTGGACGGTCCCCCGCATATCCTTGACCAGCTTTGACAGCGGGTACAAATCGGGACCAATGAGCCCAATGACGAACTCGTTGTCGTCACGGTCGAGCCCATGGCATTCGAGCCGTATGTCGACCGCCAGCCCCAGGTCGCCATAGGCGCGACCCACCATGCCGTGCTCCATCAGGATCCGCCCCTGGTCGCGGCGCGGCAGCCGATTGAAGGCACCGAGCCGACGCAACGGATACCAGATGCCCCACGGATACGCCGGGTCCAACGCGTTACGCCGCACCTTGTGGAGCAGGAAATCTTTCAGGTCCGCCTCACGCCCGCTCGAATACGTACGCCCGAGCATGGTGAAGTCAGGCATTGGCGTCAGCCCAGCGAACGCCGGTCCTGCGAGCAACGCGCGACCCGCTTCGGCGAACAGCGTCGGCACCTCCGACAACAGCAGCACCCCGACTCCACGGGGGTCATTCAGATTCGCGTAGACCACCGACTCCAGGCCGCTGTCTCGCACCGCATTCACGACCGGCTCGGTGGCGAGGCAGCCGGTAAACACCTGAAGCTGCGCGAACAACCGCGTTTCGAGTGTCTGCGGTGTGCCGCCCACCGGAGCGCCGTGCTCGACAAGGTCTGGCACAAAGCGTTCCATCGTCGCGGGAGGACGACCGCTGCCCCGAGAGGGGGTGGTCGCCGGTTCGTCAGTCTTGTCAGTCATGGTGTCTTCTCTCACACACGCCGGCGACCATTCTATACGAGCGAGCGTCCTACCACTCTAGACCGGGTTGCCGAGCCCATGCGGCGGTGCTAGTCTCGACATACGCAACATGCTTCTCGGTCGTTTCCTGAAATGGATGAGCAGCAGGATTTCTCGATGACTCGGCGCGCCATCGTGTCAGCGGTCACCATCCTGCTGGTGAGCCAATTCCTTCCGGTGAACGCCGCACCTCAGGAGGTCGCCGTTGATCCGCTGCCAGCGGTTGAGCTGCCGGTCAACCTCGAGCGCCTGAAGCGAAAGCTCGCGGCGCTGCCGGCCACCGACGAAGAGCGCTCGCTCCTCAAGCTCAACTTCTATCTCGAAGTCTACGCGCGCGCGCCACGCATCAACCCGCTGGAAGGTTTCGACATCCACACGGGTCCGGTACCATTCGGTGGCCCAAGCGACGCCGACATGCGAGCCCTGTGGACGCCACGGGAGTTCTCCACGCCTGCGGCGGATCTGGGTTCGGTGCTCGGCTGGATCTTCAAGCGTTAGGCCGCGCTCTTCACCGCCGGCTGTGACTCAGATCTTGTAGAATTGTGAGCCTGAGGGCCGTCAAGCCACGCATGGCCACATTCGGAACAGAGGTGAAATGGTGGGTTCAGCTGTAGTCGGACGTGCAGGCGGCGTCTCGCATCTCGAGGCGATCGAAGCCATCCTCGGCGCCGATACGGCGCTCCTCGAGCATGAATGCAAAACGATTCCGGCGGCGAGCCTACAGCTGCCCGGGCCGGATTTCATCGACCGCTGCTACGCGCCGTCCGACCGCCCGACGCGCGTGTTGACCAGCCTGCAATCGTTGTTTGGCGCAGGTCGACTTGCCGGCACTGGATATCTGTCCATCCTGCCGGTGGACCAAGGGATCGAGCATTCCGCCGGTGCGTCCTTCGCGCCGAATCCCGCCTACTTCGACCCGGCCAACATCGCCAAACTGGCGGTCGAGGGCGGGTGCAACGGGGTGGCCTCGACATTGGGCGTGCTGGGTGCCGTGGCGCGTCAGTACGCCCACAAGATCCCGTTCATTCTGAAGTTCAATCACAACGAATTCATCTCGCATCCGAACTCATTCGACCAGATCCGCTTCGCCAGCGTCGAGCAGGCGTTCGATCTGGGCGCCATGGGTGTCGGGGCGACGATATATTTTGGCTCCGAGGAATCCAGACGGCAGCTTCAGGAGGTCTCGGAGGTGTTCCAACAGGCGCACGAGCTTGGCATGTTCACCGTGCTCTGGTGCTACTTGAGGAACTCCGCCTTCAAGACGAAAGATGCTGACTATCATGCAGCCGCGGACTTGACGGGGCAAGCCAATCACCTGGGTGTCACGATTCAGGCCGACATCATCAAGCAGAAGCTCCCAGAAACCAACGGCGGGTACACCGCGCTCAACTTCGGCAAGACGCACAAGGACGTGTATGCACAGCTCACGACAGAGCACCCTATTGATCTGACCCGGTACCAGGTCGCGAACTGCTACATGGGTCGTGCCGGTTTGATCAACTCGGGTGGCGCGTCGTCGGGAGCCAGCGACCTCAAGGAAGCCGTGAAGACGGCGGTCATCAACAAGCGGGCGGGTGGCACTGGTCTCATCTCCGGCCGCAAAGCGTTCCAGCGATCTATGACCGATGGAGTCGCCCTGCTCAACGCCATCCAGGACGTCTACCTGGCCCGGGAGATCACGATCGCGTAACGGCCGGGCTGTCTCCCTGGCCCTCGTCGAGATTGCGAGCGTGTCGATCGCTCACGCGTCGGACTTCACCCGAGTCCAAAACTCAACACGGACTGACAGCAGGCCGTATCTCTTCCGCACCTCGACCACCCGATCGGAATAGCCTTCCTTGGGAATCTCCCGGGCCACGAGCCGCGCACGGAGCCTGCGTAGCTCGTGCCGATAGAGGTCGTTCACATACGCCTTGGCGAGCGTCGGCTGGGTGGTCGGCTTCGGACGCAGACCGAAACGGCCGAGCTCCTCGAACACCTTTGGGTGATACGTGTATTCCAAGGGCGAATGCTCCGGCAGGTCGAGTCGGGCCTGCCCTACCGACAGCAAAGCCCCATTAATGTTTCAGGCTGGC
>JASLOY010000304.1 GCA_030745255.1 Vicinamibacterales bacterium | reverse complement strand
CACCCTTCATCGGCCACTGCATCAGGTTGCGCCCCGATGCCCGAGAGACCGGCTGGAGGCCACGTAGCTCGAAGACCCGCGCCAGCTGCGACACATCGACCTCCTCATAGCGCGCGTCGAAGGTCCCCTGCCACGGATCCCTGAGCCCGAACGTCGAGAGGTCGGCCCGTACGCGGCCGTCAAGAAAGTTCGACGTGATGTCCCACATGTCGAAGCGGTCGGGCTGCCACACCAGCTGCCCATCCAGCTTCGGGAACCGGAATTGCCGTGCCGAGGTCTCGAGACCGAAGACCGGACTGGCAATCGTCCCCCGCAGGTCATACCCACCTTCGAACTTGTGAAACGTGCCGGTAAAGTGGGCCTCGCCGGACGTCGTGAAGTTGTGGTCGGCGAAGAAGATCTCGCGCATGCGAGTCGTGTCGATGTCCGACTCCAGCTCGAAGGTCATCTCCGGCAGGTTCGCCAGGTCGGCATCCCCATCGAGCACGGTGCTGGCGCCGTCGGTCTCGACGTTGACCCGCGTCAGATGCACCTGGGCGCCGTCGAGCTCGAAGTCGGTCGCCATGTTCATCCACATCGGCTCGTAGTCGCCGATCAGGATGCTTCCTCCAGAACAGGACGCGTGCCCCCGGTAGTCGACAATCTTGGTGATCGTGAGATCGAGGTTCGCACAGATGACGCCAAAGTTCGCGCCATGGTCGTCCAGGACGAATTCGCCCTGGTGCGCGCGCATATACTCCAGCGTCGCGACAAACCGCCGGCCTTCATCCGATTCGGACGATTCGTTCGCCGGTGCCTCGGCCTCAACCGACTGCTCCCCGTCTTCACGCCTTTGCACGAAGGCAGGAAAGCTCTGCGTACCGTCTGGGAACGACTCGGCCAACATCCGCCAGTTGATCATCTCGGCCGAGTCGACGAGGAACTCTCCGTTGAGCAGCGGCAGCCATCGGGTCGACACGAAGATCCGCTCTGCTGTCAGGAACGGCCGGTCGCCCGGTTTCAGACCTCCAATGACGAGGTCCTCGACGATGAACTCCCCGGGCATGAGACGGGCACTGATTGAACCAATTGTGACCTCGCGGTCAAGTTGGTTCGATGCCGCCTGCTCTGCGCTGGCGCGGAGGCTCGGCCCGAGGTCAATGGTCACAACGGCCACAATTGCCACGGCAACGACGACGGCCGCTGTCCCGACAGCCCAGCGGACATAACGACTGGGCCTTCCGTGTGTCCAGCCACGCAGCCGTGCCCGGAACGCGCCCAGCGTCTTTACGGCCGCCTCGTGGGGCGCCGTCGTCTCGGCGGCTCGGTCCCGCGGCGCCGGCACCTCGACCGTGTCAGCAGCCGGCTTCGGCGCGTCGTTTCTCGGCTCCGGCTTACCGGACCCATTTTCAGTCATGAGTCATCTTCTTGTGCGCCCACCACGACCAGCATGCCCCCGGCCTCGACCGAGGCGCCTGAGGCGACGCTCACCTCCCGCACGACACCGGCGATCGGCGAGGCGATCTCGTTCTCCATCTTCATCGCCTCCACCACCACGAGCCCTTGCCCGACGTCCACCACATCGCCCGATTCAACCAACACACGCACGACCCGGCCAGGCATGGGTGCCGCGACAGGGTGGTCACCGATGTTGGCTGGCCCCGCAGCCCCCATGCCTCGGCTGCGACCGTCGGTAACCAACGCACGGACGCGCCGCCCGCCAATCCCGAGCAGCAGGTCACCCGGCGCCGTCTCGTGACAGGTCACCTCGTGGCTCGCGTGCCCGACCGCCGGCACGATCAGCGACAGCGCCCCCGATCGAAGCCGCGACGCGTCTACCTCGTACTTCGTGTCGTCCCAGCTCACACGGAGTCGGAACCCTACATCCCCTATCGAGCCAACCGGCTCGACCGTGACCAGTCGTCGCTCACCCGCCACCTCGACATGCAGCCTCTTCGGGCCGCGACTCGCGCCCGTCGCCATCAGCGTTGCAGCCCGTCCAGACGCGCCGCTCGGCGCCAGGGTGTCGGTCCGGTCCCATCGGCGCCCATCCTCTGTGTATCGGCGCCAGAAAAATATCCAAACAGCGCGGCAGCCATCACGACCAGATCCGTCGTCTCTGCGGGTGTGTCCGAGAACGACAGCCCTTGTCGTCGGGCTAGCGCCCGGTCGAGAAACGTGGTGTCGAACCGGCCGCTGACGAACGCGTCGTGACCTAACACCCACAACAGCGCCGGGATCGCCGTGGTGATCCCGCCGAGCTCGTAGTCAATCAGTGCCCGACGCATCCGAGCGATCGCGCCGCCGCGATTCGGTGCCCAGGCGATCACCTTGGAGATCATCGAGTCGTAGAAGACCGGCACCTCGAACCCCGCCTCGACCCCGCTGTCGTCTCGAATGCCTGGCCCCGACGGGCCGCGCAACGCCGTGATCCTGCCAGGCGCCGGCATGAACCCGGCATCCGGATCCTCAGCGTAGACCCGGCACTCGATGGCGTGACCCTCGGGCGTGAGCGCCCGCTCGCGGTCGATCGTCAGTGGCTCGCCGCGCGCGATCCGAAGCTGCCACTGGACCAGGTCCACTCCGGTCACCATCTCGGTAACCGGATGCTCGACCTGGAGCCGCGTGTTCATCTCCAGAAAGTAGAAGTGCCCGTCGGCGTCGAGCAGGAACTCCAGCGTGCCGGCGCTCTCGTAGGTGACGGCGGACGAGAGCGCGACAGCCGCCTCGGCCAGTGCCGCGCGCACCTCCGACGTTACCGCAACCGACGGCGACTCCTCGATGACCTTCTGGTGCCGTCGCTGTATCGAGCACTCGCGCTCGACGAAGGGCACGACGGTGCCATTCGCATCACCCAGCACTTGCACCTCGACGTGCCGTGCCCCTTCCACCACGCGCTCGAAATAGACGGTGGACTCGCCAAATGCGCTACCTGCCTCTGATCGGGCGGACTCGACACCGGCCACCACGCCATCGACGTCGGCGACACGGCGCATCCCACGTCCGCCACCACCGGCCACCGCCTTGATGAACAACGGGTAGCCGACCTCGTCGGCCCGGGCGCGCAGATCGTCCTCAGACAGCGTCTCTGGCAGGGACTCGGTTCCCGGCACCACCGGCACGCCGGCGTCGATGGCAGCTCGGCGCGCCGCCGTCTTGCCGCCCATCGTCTCGATGACATCGGCATCCGGACCGATGAAGACCAGCCCGGCATCCCGGCAGGCGCGGGCGAACACAGCGTTCTCAGCCAGGAACCCGTACCCAGGATGAATGGCCGTCGCACCAGTCTGACCGGCAGCGTCGAGGATCCGCTCGACATTCAAGTAGCTCTCGGCCGCTGCGCTTGGCCCGATGGCGATCGCCTCGTCCGCCTGTCTGACGTGCGGCGCCGTTCGGTCGCACTCGGAGTAGACCGCGACCGAAGGCAGCCCCATCTCGCGACAGGCCCGCAGGACCCTGACGGCGATCTCGCCTCGATTGGCAACGAGGATCTTCACTGGAGACTTGAGTCTTTCGACGCCGGAGGCGCGCTCGGACCGGGAACCGCCCGGGCAATCCGCACACCACCTCCAATACACGGCGCCGTGGGCAAGACGCCGAGTTTGCTGGTCCTGTTCACACTTGCGAACCGAACCACTCAGGGCAGAGCGAACTGTTTATTATTCTATCACTTAAAGCCGCCTGGCACCGCTCCGGAGGAGCATGTCTGAGGGTTAGCGGCAGGCCCCGGATCAGCTCGTGCTATGCTCGCCGAAACGCAGCCCATGGCCTTCCTTGCCGCGATAGCCGCCCACGTTGCCTTCTGGGTCCTGATGCTGGTCGGCTGGGATGAGCTGTGGCCGAAGCGGACCACCCTGTTCCTGGTGATGTGGCTCGCTGGGCTCGCCGGCCGGTCCCTCGTGCCTTACGGAGCCGGACTCTTCGCACCATATGTGGCGCTGCTGGCGATCACTCTGGTGTTCGTCGTCCTCAAAGGCGACGTCAGGGTGTCGTAGACCAGACAGGCGCCACCAGGAGGGGGCGCTGCCAATGCCCTCTAGAGCGGAATGTTTCCGTGCTTCTTTGGCGGGTTCTTGTCGCGCTTCCCCTCCAGACTGCGGAGGGCGGCGATCAGCTTGGGCCGGGTGGTGCGCGGCTGAATCACCTCGTCGATGAACCCGCGACCGGCGGCGACAAACGGGTTGGCAAGCTTCTCTCGAAACTCGGCGACCTTCTCGGTGCGGAGAGCATCGGGGTCATCGGCCGCATCGAGCTCCCGCTTGTAGAGGATATTCACGGCCCCTTCGGGTCCCATCACGGCAATCTCGGCGCTGGGCCAGGCGAAATTCACGTCGGTGCGGATGTGCTTGCTGGCCATGACGCAATAGGCGCCGCCGTAGGCCTTGCGGGTGATCACGGTCACTTTTGGCACGGTGGCCTCGGCGAAGGCAAACAGCAGCTTGGCGCCATGGCGAATGATGCCGCCGAACTCCTGCTGGGTGCCGGGCAGAAAGCCTGGGACATCCTCGAACGTGACCAGCGGAATATTGAAGGCGTCGCAGAAGCGGACGAAGCGCGCACCTTTGACCGACGCATCGATGTCGAGCGTGCCTGCGAGATGCGCCGGCTGGTTGGCCACGACCCCGACAGACTGGCCGCCGAAACGCGCGAAGCCGACAAGGATGTTCCGGGCATAGTGTTCGTGCACCTCGACGAACTCGCCCTGGTCGGCGACGGCGCGGATGAGCTCGCGCATTTCGTAAGGCTGGTGCGGCAGCTCCGGCACCAGATCGTCGAGCGCCGGGGCCTCTCGGTCGACCGGGTCGGTCGCCGCACCGCGCGGCGTCTCATCCAGGTTGTTGCTTGGCCAGAACCCGAGCAGCGTGCGGATGAGCGCCAGGCATTCCTGGTCGTCCGGCACGACGAAGTGCGCCACCCCGCTTTTGGCGTTGTGGGTCATCGCGCCGCCGAGCTCTTCTTTGGTCACATCCTCATGGGTGACTGTCTTGATGACGTCCGGCCCGGTGATGAACATGTAGCTCGTCTGGTCCACCATGACGGTGAAATCGGTGATGGCGGGCGAGTAGACCGCGCCACCGGCACAGGGGCCCATGATGGCGGAGATCTGCGGCACGACACCGGACGCCAACGTGTTGCGGAGGAAGATATCGGCGTAGCCCCCGAGCGACAGGACCCCTTCCTGAATGCGCGCCC
>JASLOY010000303.1:281-5179 GCA_030745255.1 Vicinamibacterales bacterium | reverse complement strand
CGAGGACCTCTGGCGTATCATCGCGGCAATAAGAGCCGATTCCCGGTGTCGGGAGGATGCCGACCAGCCCAGATGACCGGTCGTTGCAGGCGTTCCGGCTTGTGCTATGCTGCCCTTGGACCCCTGCTGGGGCGCCGATACGACCGACTCCTGATGGGCCATTTCCCCTGGAGCAGTTGCTTGCGGCTACGGCAATTCGTGCGGGCGGGTGTGATCGCGACGGCGCTTCTCAGCGCGGGGTGGGGAGCGTTGTGGGCGGCCGAGCGGATTGGGCCTGCCCAGCGCGTCACGGTCGAGACTTCCGTGCAGCGCCAGGCCGTTTTCCGCCGCGAAGATGTCAGGCCGACCCTGGCACGGCCGAGCGCCGACGCCCGCGAGTTCTTCTTTACCAGGGCCATCTATCGGGGCGGCGGCTATCGCGGGGCGCCCTGGAGGACTGACTTTCCGAAAGCCGACCGGCAGTTTCTGACCATCCTCGACCGTCTGGTCGACCTCCTCGATGCCTATGAGATGGAAAACGCGGTGCGGCTCGACGATCCGGACATTCGCAAGTACCCGTTTCTCTACGCGCTTGAGGTCGGCTACATGTATTTGTCCGAGCCGGAGGTGAAAGGGCTGCGCGATTATCTGCTGGCCGGCGGGTTCCTGATGATCGACGATTTCTGGGGCAGCTGGGAGTGGGCGAACTTCGAGACCGAGATCAGACGGGTGCTGCCCGAGTATCAGATAGTCGAGGTTCCGCTCGACCATCCGGTCTTCAACACCGTCTACAACATCAAGGAGATCGTCCAGGTCCCGAACCTCGGCAACGCGCAACGAGGGGGGCGCACCTGGGAGCAGGACGGCGTCGTGCCGCATGTGCGCGGCATCTTCGACGAGGATGGCCGGCTGATGGTCATCATCAACTGGAACACGGACATCGGTGACGCCTGGGAGTGGGCCGAGCACCCCTACTACCCGTTGCGATACTCGACCTATGCGATCGAGATCACCGTCAACACCATCGTGTACGCGATGAGTCACTAGAGTCAGGGAGCCCGGTCGGGGCTACTGCGAGCTGGCCTGCGGGCCCGCGACGCGAAGCCGGCGGCCTGGTCATGGCATTCAATGTTCGAATCGCTGTTCGAGTTTTTCTTCAAGTATCGGCCCATCGTCTTCGGTGAAGGGGACCTCGCCTTTCGGCCCACCACCGCGACCTATGTCGCGGCCGTGGCGGTTCTGGCGGTCGGGGTCGTCTCCTTCCGGACTTACCTGCAGGTACGCGCGAATAGCCGCCCGGTCGACCGCGCGGTGCTGATCGGCATCCGTCTCACAATCCTGGCCCTGTTGCTCCTGTGTCTGTTCCGGCCGGTGTTGGTGCTGTCCCAGGTCGTGGCGCAGCAGAATTTCCTCGGCGTGCTGATCGACGACTCACGCAGCATGCAGATCGCCGACCGTGACGGCGAGACGCGCGCCGATTTTGTTACCCAGCAGTTCAACGCCGCCGAAGGTCCCCTGCTGGCCGCGCTCGCAGACCGGTTCGCGCTGCGGCTTTTCAGCTTTTCGTCGTCCACCGACCGGATCGAGGCTGTCGCTGACGTGACCTACGACGGGACGCAGACGCATCTCGGTCAGGCGCTCACGCGTGCCCACGAGGAGCTGGCCGGTGTCCCGCTGTCGGGGCTCGTGGTGGTCAGCGACGGAGCCGACAATGCCGACGACCCGCTGGCCGACGCCCTGCTGCCGCTGCAGGCGGCCGGCGTGCCGGTGTTCACCGTGGGGCTCGGGCGCGAGGAATACTCTCGCGACATTCAGCTGAGTCGGGTCGACACGCCCCGGTCGGTACTGAAGGGGGCCTCGCTGGTGGTCGACGTGGTGGTGGCGCAGACCGGGTATCGCGGCGAGAACGTGACCCTGCAGGTGGAGGACGAGGGGCGGATTGTCGCCGACGAGGACGTGACCCTGCCCGCCGACGGCGAACCGACGACGGTGCGGGTAAGATTTACCGCCGCCGACGCCGGCCCGCGGCTGTTCAGCTTCCGGATCGCGCCACGGCCCGACGAGATGGTGACGCAGAACAACGTGCGCAACGCCCTGATCGTCGTCGAGGACAAGCGCGAGAAGATTCTGTACTTCGAAGGTGAGCCTCGCTGGGAGGTGAAGTTCCTGCGTCGGGCCGTGGCCGACGACGAGAACCTCCAGCTCGCCGTGCTGCAGCGGACCGCCGAGAACAAGTACATGCGCATGGGCGTCGAGGACGCCGAGGACCTGCTCGAGTTTCCCCGAACACGAGAAGAGCTGTTCAGCTATCGCGCCCTCATACTGGGCGGCATCGAGGCGAATCATTTCACGCCCGACCAGCTCCGCATGATTGCCGACTTTGTCAGCGAGCGCGGCGGCGGTCTGCTGATGCTCGGGAGCCAGCGGTCCTATGCCGAGGGTGGCTACTCGGGGACCCCGGTGGCCGACGTGCTGCCTGTAGTGCTCGACGAGAGCGCCGTCGACGGCGAGTCGAGCTTCTTCGTCGAGACCGAAGTGAAGCCGACGCGGGCCGGCGCCACGCACCCGGCCACCCAGATCGCCGACACCGAGGAGGCTTCCGGAGCGCGGTGGCTCGAGCTGCCACCGATCACCCTGGTGAACGCGATCGGCGAAGTCAAGCCGGGCGCAACCGAGCTGCTGACGAGCGCAGACGAGTCGCTGGTGGTGCTGGCGTTTCAGCGCTACGGTGCCGGCAAGGCACTCGCCTTTCCCGTGCAGGACTCCTGGATGTGGCAGATGCACGCCGACATTCCGGTCGACGATCAGACACACGAGATCCTGTGGCGGCGTTTGTTGCGCTGGATGGTGGACGGCGTGCCGGACCAGGTGGTGGCCGAGGTGCCCAAAGACCGTGTGGAGCTCGACGAGACGGTGTCGCTCGATGCGGAGGTCGACGACGCCAACTACGAAGAGATCAACACCAGCCAGGTTTCGGCCTGGATTACCGACCCGGACGAGGAGCTCATCGAGGTGCCGATGGACTGGACCGCCGACCGGGACGGCGAGTACTCCTCGAACTTCACACCGAGCAAGGAAGGGCTCTACGAGGTGAGGGTGGAGGCGACCAGCGACGATGATCTGCTGGGCAGCGACACCGCCTTCTTCCGTGTCGCGCCGAGCGACTCGGAGTACTACGACTCGACGATGCGGGCACCGTTGCTCGAGCGGGTCGCCGACGAGACCGGCGGTCGGTTCTACACCAGCGACACCGTCGACTCGCTCGTCGACGACATCCAGACGGTGGGCGGCGGCGTCACGGTGGTCGAGGAGCGGGACCTGTGGGACATGCCGGCGCTCCTGCTGCTCTTCTTCATTTTGGTCCTGGGAGAGTGGGGCTATCGGCGTTCGCGGGGACTGGCATGAGCCGTCCTGAGGTCCTGCCGGCAGCGTTTGTCCTTATTCTGACGCTGCTGGTCGTGCCGGCAGCGGCGCAACAGACCCACATTCTCGTCATTACCGGCCTCAGCGGCGATCCTGCCTTCGCCGAAGAGTTCCATACATGGGCGACGACGCTCATCGACGCGGCGACCGACCGCTACGAGCTGCCGGCCGAAAACGTGACCTACCTGGCCGAGAAGACCGACCGCGACCCGGTGCGGATCGACGATCGGTCGACCCAGGAAAACGTCGTGCAAGCATTTGCCGACCTGGCCGAGCGGGCAGAGCCCGACGATTACGTCCTGGTGCTGTTGATCGGCCATGGTAGCTACGACCGTGGCGAGTCCCGCTTCAACCTGCCGGGGCGCGACCTGACCGCCAAGGATTACGCGCGGCTCCTCGAGCCGTTGGGTTCGCAGCAGGTGGCGTTCGTGAACGCCGCGACCGCGAGCGGCGGGTTCATCGAAGCGCTCTCTGGCGAGGGCCGCGCTGTGGTGACGGCCACCCGCAGCGGCGGGCAGTGGAACGCCACGGTGTTTGGCGGCTATTTCGTCGAGGCGTTCGCCGACGGTGAGGAGGAGTCCGACCAGAACAAGGACGGCCGGGTGTCGGTGCTCGAGGCGTTCGACTACGCCACCGCTGAGGTGGCGCGTGCCTACGAGTCGGATGGGCGGCTGCAGACCGAGCACGCGCTGCTCGACGATAACGGCGACGGAGAAGGGTCTCGGGAACCGGACCCATTGGAGTCGGCGACCGATGGTGCGATGGCACGCACGGTGTTCATCAGCGCAGGCGCAGGCACCGGCATCGCCGGGCTGCCGGACGACCCGGCGCTCCGCGCGCTCTACCAGGAGCGGCTCGAGATTCAGGAGCAGATTGAGGGGCTGCAGGCGACCCGGGGCGGGACGGATGAGGCCATCTACCAGGCCGAGATGGAGAAGCTGCTCGTCGCCATGGCGCTCAAGGGCCGCGAGATTCGGGAGATGGAAGAGAGCGTGGCCGAGCTTCCGCGTTAGCAGTGGATAGTAGATGGCTGCCTACAGGAACCCGATGACGGCGTCCATGAAACGGCGAGGACCCGCCCTGGCGGTCGTCGTGCTGCTGGTCGGTGGCGCGATGGCGTTGATCGGCGGCAGCGCGGTCGCCGACCCCGTGGGGGGACCGAATCGCCACGATGGCCGATTCGTCTTTGCCCGGATCCGGTATACCGACGGATACGCGGGGGGCGGTTTCATGTATCGACAGGATCTGCCCTGGGCCCACGACTACCCGACGGCCGAGCGGAACCTGATGCGCATTCTCGAGTCGATCACCCTCGTCGACCCCTACATGGGGCAGGACGGCGGCGCCATCCTGATGTTCGATGATCCGAACCTGTTCAGATACCCATTTGCCTACATGTCCGAGCCGGGGTACTGGAGCCTGACAGAGGCGGAGACGGTCGGGCTGCGGAACTACCTGCTCAAGGGGGGGTTTCTGATCTTCGACGATTTTCACGG
>JASLOY010000303.1:0-271 GCA_030745255.1 Vicinamibacterales bacterium | reverse complement strand
GACCCCATGTGGTTCAACATGGAAGAGCAGATGCGGAAGGTGTTCCCGGACCTCCGCTGGATCGAGCTCGACGCGACTCACCCCGTCTATCATTCGTTCTTCGACATCGACTCGCTGGTGTACGACGAGGTGTACCTGGGCGACATACCGATCTTCTTCGGGCTGTTCGAAGACAACGACCCGAATGGGCGCTTGCTGTCGGTGGCAAACCACAACAACGACATCGGCGACTCCTGGGAGTGGGCCGACACGGGCTGGATATCGATCGATC
>JASLOY010000302.1 GCA_030745255.1 Vicinamibacterales bacterium | reverse complement strand
CGGGGCCCGGAACTTCTCGCAATGCGATTCGTTGCTGATAGGCGACCGCTGCGGCGCGCACACGTTTCCCTATCTCGAGGTGAAGAACACGTCGTCCCAGGTGGAGCATGAAGCGTCGACGACGAAGATCGGCGAAGACCAGATCTTCTACTGCCGCCAGCGCGGGTTGTCGACCGAGGACGCGGTCAACTTGATCGTCAACGGGTTCTGCAAGGAAGTGTTTCGCGAGCTCCCGATGGAGTTCGCCGTCGAGGCGCAGAAGCTGCTGGGCGTCAGCCTCGAAGGAAGTGTGGGGTAGGACAACACGAAGGGCACAGAAGTCAGAAGGGAATAGAGAAGATCCATGCTCGAGGTTCGCGACCTGCACGCCAAGGCGGGCGACCGCCAGATTCTGAACGGCATCGATCTCACGGTGAACGCCGGGGAGATCCACGCCATCATGGGGCCCAACGGTTCCGGCAAGAGCACGCTGGCAGGGGTCCTGGCCGGTCGGAACGGGATCGAGGTCACTGCCGGCTCGGCAACCTTCCAGGGCAATGACCTCTTCGCGCTCGAGCCGGAGGAGCGCGCGCGCGCGGGGGTGTTTCTCGCGTTTCAGTATCCGGTCGAGATCCCGGGCGTCAACAACGCCTACCTGTTGAAGGCGGCGCTGAACGAGGTGCGCAAGTATCGCGGCGAGCCGGAGCTCGACGCCATGGACTTCATGACGTTGATTCGCGAGCAAATGAAGCTGCTGGAGATGGACGACAGTCTTCTGACTCGGCCGGTCAATGCGGGGTTTTCCGGGGGCGAGAAGAAGCGCAACGAGATCTTCCAGCTTGCCGTGCTCGAACCGTCGCTGGCGATTCTCGACGAGACCGACTCCGGGCTCGACATCGACGCCTTGAAGATCGTGGCCGGCGGCGTGAACGCGATGCGGAGCCCCGATCGTGCGATGGTGCTGGTCACGCACTACCAACGGTTGCTGAATTACATCGTGCCCGACTTCGTCCACGTACTCTCGGGCGGCCGGATCGTGAAGTCGGGTGGCAAGGAGCTGGCGCTCGAGCTCGAGGACAGGGGCTACGGCTGGATCGAAACCGAGCCGGCGGCGGTCTAGGAGAGTGCGCACAGGAGTCAGAAGTCAGGAGTCAGAAGTCAGAAGAAGACAGGACGGCTTCGCCGGCTTCAGAAACAAGCCAACCGATACTGGATCCGCCAGACACCGATGACCCAGGTTGCCACCATCGCCGACAGCTACGCGGAGCAGTTCGGCCGGTTCAAGCAGCAGACTGCGCTCCCGGGCGCGCTCGCGTCACTACGCGACGAAGCCTTCAGCTGCTTCGAGCGTCTCGGGTTCCCAACCACGCGGCTCGAGGACTGGCGCTTCACCAACGTCGCCCCGATCGCAGAGACCGCCTTCGTGGCCCAGGTGGCACAGAGCGAAGGCACTGACCACACCCGACTCGACTTCGACGCTCTGCACCTGCCCCGGCTCGGCGGCCCGGAGCTGGTGTTCGTGAACGGTACCTTCGCGCCCGCGCTGTCCACCACCGACGGGCTTCCCGCTGGCGCGCGCGCCCGGAGCCTCGCCACCGTCCTGGCCAAACATGATGTCGATGACGAAGATGGCGCTGAGGCGGTCGCCTCGCGGCTCGGACAGCTGGCGCGCATCGAGAGCCGGGCGTTCACCGCGCTCAACACGGCGTTCCTGCGTGACGGCGCCGTCATCGAGGTCCCACCGGGGGTCGTCGTAGAGACGCCGATCCATCTCCTGTTTGTCACGAGGAGCCACACCGCGTCGGTTCTCAGCCAGCCCCGTGTGCTCCTGGTGGCCGGCGAAAACAGCCAGGTCCGGGTGGTGGAAAGCCATGCCGGTGACGGCGAGACGCCGTATCTGAGCAACACGGTCACCGAGATCGTGGCCGGCGACCATGCGGGCGTCGATCACTACACGCTGGTGCGCGAGGCGGATGCGGCCTGTCGCGTGGGCAGCCTTCACGCGAGTCTCGGTCGCGCCAGCAACTTTTCGTCGCATACCATCTCGCTGGGCGGTGCGTTCGTGCGCAACGAGGCGAGCGTCGTGCTCGGCGGCGAGGGTGCCGCGTGCACGTTGAACGGGTTGTATCTGGCGAATGGCCGGCAGCTGGTCGACAACCAGACGACGATCGACCACGCCCAGCCGCACTGTGACAGCCACGAGCTCTACAAGGGGATTCTCGACGGGCGGAGCCGTGGGGTGTTCAACGGCAAGATTATCGTCAGGCTCGACGCGCAGAAGACCGACGCAAAGCAGTCGAACAAGGCGCTGCTACTGTCCGAGGATGCCCAGGTCACGAGCAAACCGCAGCTCGAGATCTTCGCTGACGACGTGAAGTGCACCCACGGCGCCACGGTGGGCCAACTCGACGAAGACTCGCTGTTCTATCTGCGGTCGCGCGCCCTCTCACATGAGCAAGCCCGGCAGCTGCTGATTCATGCGTTTGCCGCCGATCTGCTCGGTCATATCAAGGTCGAGGCGATCCGCCGGCAGCTCGATGCCTTGCTGCTCGAACGGTTGCCGGTGGGCGGAGCGTGAGACACAGGAAGGCAGACGTCAGAAGACAGAAGTCAGAAGGAAGCTGGTTGGCTTCGCCATCGTCATTCAGTGTTCTGAGATGGAATGTTCGATGACCAGCGTGGCGCACACCGATTCGGTCCATTCGGCGCACGTGCTCGACGAGGCACGAATCCGCGACCTGTTTCCGATTCTTGCCGCGACGGTTGGTGGGAAGCCGCTGGTGTATCTCGACAACGCCGCGACCACGCAAAAGCCCCAGCCGGTACTCGATGCGCTGTCGCTGTACTACGCGGCCCAAAACGCGAACATTCACCGTGGCGTCTACCAGTTGAGCCAGGACGCGACCCAGGCCTACGAAGATGCACGGGCCAAGGTGGCGACGTTCCTGCACGCGGCCGATCCGGCAGAGATCATCTTCACGCGCAATGCCACCGAGGGCATCAACCTGGTGGCGCAGACGTTCGGTCGCAGCACCGTCGGGGAAGGTGACGAAGTGGTGATCTCCACTATGGAGCAC
The DNA here is from genome assembly GCA_030745255.1 of Vicinamibacterales bacterium. Classification (GTDB taxonomy): domain Bacteria; phylum Acidobacteriota; class Vicinamibacteria; order Vicinamibacterales; family UBA8438; genus NP936. The sequence goes on along the minus strand of JASLOY010000302.1, from coordinate 2,126 downwards.
CACTCGAACATCGTGCCATGGCAGCTGCTGTGCAAAGAGAAGGGCGCCCGTCTCCGTGTCGTGCCGATCACCGATGCCGGCGAGCTGATGCTCGACGAGTACGAGTCCCTGCTCGGGCCGCGGACGAAGCTCGTGTCAATTGTCCATATGTCGAACTCGCTCGGTACCGTCAACCCGGTGCAGCGGGTGGTCGAGCTGGCGCACGGGCACAACATACCGGTCCTGATCGACGGATCGCAGGCGGCGTATCACATGGCGGTCGACGTGCAGGCCATCGGGTGCGACTTCTATGTGGTGACAGGACACAAGCTCTACGGTCCGACAGGAATCGGGGCGCTGTATGGTCGCCGACACCTGCTCGACGCGATGCCGCCGTATCAGGGTGGCGGCGACATGATCAGCTCGGTGACCTTCGAGCGGACAACCTACAACGTAGTGCCGCACAAGTTCGAGGCGGGTACTCCGCACATCGCCGGTGCCATCGGACTCGGTGCGGCGGTCGATTTTATCAGCGGCGTGGGGTTTGGCGCGATCGCTGCGCACGAGCGGCGACTCCTCGACCATGCCACCGCGGCCCTGTCGGCGGTGCCGGGACTGCGCCTCATCGGCACGGCAAGACAGAAGGCGAGCATCCTGTCGTTTGTACTGGACGGCGTGCACGCGCACGACATTGGCACGATCGTGGACACTGAAGGCGTCGCCATTCGGACAGGGCACCACTGCACACAGCCGGTAATGGAACGGTTCGGCGTTCCGGCCACCGCCCGCGCCTCACTGGCGATGTACAACACGACGGAGGAGATCGATCATCTGGTGGCGGCGCTGACCAAGGTGAGGGAAATTTTTGGCTGATGTCGGACTTACGTGAGCTGTATCAAGAGGTCATCCTCGACCACAATCGGAGCCCGCGAAACTTTGGACCGCTCGAGGGCGCCGATCTACGGGCAGACGGCCACAACCCTCTTTGCGGCGATCGGTTGTCGGTCGCGCTCAAGGTCGAGGACGGCCTGGTGACGGACGTGCGGTTCGAAGGGTCCGGTTGCGCGATTTCGAAGGCGTCGGCTTCGCTGATGACCGAGCGAATCAAGGGCCAGACGATCGACGAAACGCGAGTGTTGTTCGACCGCTTTCATCGACTCGTGACCGACCAGGCCGCCCCGACCGACGACGCTGCGCTCGGCAAGTTGGCGGTCTTCGCTGGCGTGCGTGCCTATCCGGCCCGAGTCAAGTGTGCCGTTCTGGCCTGGCATACGCTGCGGGCGGCAGTCGACGACAACCACAAGTTGGTTTCAACGGAGTGATACGTGGGTATCTTCAACCTTAACAAGTCTCCCGAGACAGACGACCCGAAGACGCCGGTGTCGACCGAGGCCACGGTGTCTAAACCCGTTCCGACACCGGCCGCCGAGATGACCCCGCCCGGCCCGGAGCCGCCACGGGCGATTCTGCCTACGCAGTCGCCGGCCCCGGCCCCGCCGACGACCCATGATCCGATTGAATCGGATCCACTCAAGACCCTCGAGCTCAAGCCGAAGCTGATCGAGGCGCTGTCGACGGTCTACGATCCGGAGATCCCGATCAATATCTACGAGATGGGGCTGATCTATGACGTCGACGTGAACGCCGACGGACTGGTGGGAATCCGTATGACGCTGACCTCGCCCGCCTGCCCCGCCGCCCAGAGCATTCCGGTCGAAGTGGAGGCGAAGGCGAAAGCGGTGCCAGGTGTCAGTGACGCCTGGGTCGATGTGGTGTGGGAACCGACGTGGGACATGAGCAAGATGTCTGAGGCGGCGAGGCTCCAGCTGGGCTTGTTGTAGCTCGCTGTCAAGACCGATTCTCGAGCCTGTCGTCGTCCGGTCGCTCAACCTCGTTGTGGAGCCTTCGCTCTCGCACCCGAAGGTAGACCCGGCCACCCAGCGAAATCCCAAGGGCGGCCGGCACACCCAGGAACCAGGCATCGAGGCTGCATTCTCACACACCGGTTCACCGTGCGCCCAGACACGCCGCTTTTCTTGCCGGACCAGAGCGTTGTCTTCCGTTCGAGACAATGGGAAATACGACCGTGCGAGCGGGCTGGTCTGTGTCCAGTTGCCGGCCACGAAACATGGTTGCACGCTGTCACG
>JASLOY010000301.1 GCA_030745255.1 Vicinamibacterales bacterium | reverse complement strand
CAAGGAACCGGGTGCGGTACAACGGTGCTTGGCTCGTATGTTCCATCAGGCGCGCGGTGCCGCTACTGGGCCGTGCATGAAGCAGCGCTCGGCACGTGACGGAGGGTGGCATGACACAGCGCATTCGAGACGTGGTGGTCGGCGGCAGTGGGCGGTTCGTCCTGTGGCTCTGCACCGGAGTGCTTGTCTCTCTCAACCCTGGCGCGGCATTCGCCCAATCGGTGGCCGGATCGGCCGATCTGACCCATGTGCCGTCGAACGCGAGCATCGTGGCCTACGCCGACGTCCGGGAGGCGATGTTCTCTGACGTGTGGGCGCGGATTCGCCAGATCGCGGGCGACGATCTCGGACAGATCAGGGTGGAGCAGCTCGGGCTCGACCTCGAGCAAGACATCGACGACGTGCTGGCGTTCCTCGTGCCGGCGGCCACCCCGGGCCGGCCAGCTGGGCTGGCGCTCTTGCGGGGGCGGTTCGACATGACGCGACTCGAAGTAGTGGCCCGTGAGGCCGGGGCGACAGTCAGCGACTATGCCGGCACGCGGGTCGTGAGCATCGAGGCAGACGATGTCGGGGCGCTCGCCATGGCGGCCCTGGAGCCTGGGCTGGTTGCGGTCGGCGACCTGGCGACAGTGCATCAGGCGGTCGATCGGCAGTCGGACGGGTCGGACGTTACCGCGAACGAGGAGATGATGGCGTTACTCGACCGGGTCGAGGGTGGCAGCCACCTATGGGCGGTCGGACGGTTCGGCGACCTCAGTGCGTTGGGGATTCTCCCCGATGACGCGTCGCTTCAGGTGCCGGCCGTGACGGCATTCGCGCTCAGTGGGCGGATTGACAGCGGGGTCAGTGGAACGGTGTCGATCGAGGGTCGTGACGAGGAAACGGGTCAGCAGCTGCGGGATCTGCTGCGCGGAGTCCTGGCCATCGCCCAGTCGCAAACGGCCGGCCAGGCTGAGCTCCAGACGGTGGTCGACTCGGTTGAGCTGGGCGGCATCGGCACGACGGCGACAGTATCGTTCAGCCTGCCATCTGAGACGCTTGATCTGGTCTTCTCTGCCGCGGCGCCCTGAGCCGCGGGCGCGTGGCGGGATCGGAGACCGTTTACACTAGCGGCGCAGGTCCCGCATATGCCGAATCGACTCGTCGGCGACCGTACTACCACGCTCCGCGAGCAGATCTTTCCTGTCGCGTAAGCTGAGCCCGAAGCGGCGGTGCAGCCAGACGGCGTGACTGATGATTTCAGAGGGCAACCGGTATCGACGATAGCTGGGAGACCTGCTCGTCATCCAGCGACTCTGCCACTGACGCCCTCAACGTGACCATGCCCTCTGGCGTGTCAGTTTCGCACGGCCCGGCCTGCCTGCACCGCCGCGTCGACCGATGTCGGCAGCCCGCCTCCCGCGCGCCCGCCGCCCAGAATCGCGAAGCCCTGCTCAATCCGTCGCGGCATATCACGCGCACTCGCGGTGATGCCACAGGCGATGTCGTGCGCCAGGCACGCGTCGACGACCGTCTGGATCGCCTTCTCCACTTCCGGGTCGTTGCGCGGGAGCCCCAGCGAATTGGAGAGGTCGCTCGGGCCGAGGTAGAACCCCGCAACGCCCGGCACCGAAGCAATCGTCTCGATGTTGCGCAGACCGTCGACGGTCTCGATCATCATGAGCGCCAGGAGGTCGCCCTCGGGGTTCAGCGGCCACGTGTCGGCATGACGGACGTAATCGGTCGTCGAGAGCCCCCAGAACCAGGCCGCCGCCCCCGGTCCGGACCCCCGAAGACCGCGCGGCTCCATGTAGGGAGCCCCGCGTCGTTGCGGATAGCGCATCGACCTCACGGCGGTCCGTGCCTGCTCAGGGGTCTCGATCGACGGGAAGATGATGCCCATCAACCCGATGTCGAGCGCCTGCTTCACCGCCCACTGCGATGACTCGCGGCCATAGGGTGCAATGCGGACCAGCGGGGTCACCGGCTGCCGCGCGCTGCCGGTTGCAGCTATGGTGGCCTTGTCGGTCAACCCGAGCAAGAACGTCTGGAGCGCCGCGAAGTCCATCGGCCCATGCTCCATGTCGACATAGACATAGTCGATGTCGGATCGGGCGAGCGACCGCGCGTTCTCAAGCGACAGGTCGTAGGTGCTGACGCCAAACACGCGCTCACCCCGCGCCAGCTTGTCGACCACCGAATTGAGGTGTCCGTCGGACCGCTGGGCGGACGGCGCGGTTGTCGTGAGCTGAGACGCGATGAAGACAATCATGACAACCGGCCACAGATGACTCAATGTCGCCGACGCGTGTCGCTGCTGCACATTGCACCTCGGAACGTGCTAACTGAAAACATCGTCGACCGAAGACGAGCCTCACCGTCTGCGCCCCTGGAAAACTGGCAATCCCCTGGGGTACGGCCGCCGAATGGCGTCGGAAAAGATTCTCAGCGCGATCCGCCGGTTGAGCTGCGTGCCGGTGGCCTGCCGGACCTGCCCCCGTGCCGCCTGCCCCGATGAGGGCGGTCCCGTTGAAGTGGCCGAGGCGGGCGCCGACGTTCAGGGCCATGAGATGTTGGAGCAGTCGGGGCCATTCTACGCCCAACCGGTCTAGGGCTGCACCGTCCGGTCGATCGGTCTCATGAGGCATGGTGAGTCATCAGCCGTACCTGGCGAGCCGCTGGACTCGCAGTGTGTAGAATGCCCCGAAGGATGCTGCGCTCGTTCGCAGCCAGAAGCCAAGGTGGACTCTACGTGAGCAAGACATCTTCGCGTCTCGTCGGTGCCGGCCTTCCAGATCATGCCCCGTCCGTCGACAGGCGCCGGTTCATGCGAGCCGCCACTGCGTCCACTGTAGCCGTCATGACCACGGGGCTCGCTCGCAGGACGGTTCTCGCCGCAGGCACGCCGGCACCCCATGGACCGAAGCTTCCCGGTGTCCGGAAGAGCCCCTTGAGCACGGATGAGGCCCCGACACCGTGGGACGACGTCACCTCATACAACAACTTCTACGAGTTTGCCGGGAGTGACAACAAGGATCTGCCGTCCGAGCTCGCCCCCGCGAATCTGGTCACCAAGCCGTGGAACGTCGTCGTCGACGGCGCATGTAGGCGGACGGGCACGTACCCTCTTGAGCGCGTGCTCGACGGACAGAGGCTCGAGGAACGGATCTACCGCCATCGCTGCGTGGAGGGATGGTCGATGGTCATTCCGTGGGTCGGGCTTCCGTTGGCTGACTTCATCGCGCGCTGTCAGCCGACCGCGAACGCCCGGTACATCGCGTTTGACAGTCACTACGATCGAGCCCGGATGCCCCGGAGCCGCCGCCTGCCGTTCGACTGGCCCTACACGGAAGGATTACGGATGGACGAGGCGATGCATCCGCTGACGATACTGGCGGTCGGCCTCTACGGCGAGAAGTTGCCACACCAGAATGGCGCGCCGCTTCGCCTCGTCGTGCCGTGGAAGTACGGCTTCAAGAGCATCAAGTCGATCGTGAAGGTCCGTCTCCAGGAGGCCATGCCCGAGACCAGCTGGAGCGCGGAGAACCCCCGTGAGTACGGCTTCTACGCCAACGTGAATCCGGCAGTCGATCATCCCTTGTGGAGCCAGGCCACCGAGCGTCGAATCGGCGACTTCTTCAGACGTGACACATCGCTGTTCAACGGATACGGAAACCACGTCGCGTCGCTATACGCTGGCATGGACTTGACGAGAGACTACTAGTCTGGAGTTCCCACTGGGAACTCCGGTGCTCACCGTCTCCAACGAGGCGATGCGCCCGTGGGGTCGCAGCTGCCGACGCGCCAACGCTCGGGCGTCGAGGGAGAGGCGCGGGAGCGATTCATCAACTTGACAGTGCCACTTGCGGGCAGGGTCGGGCGGCGGTCGTTTCTTGCTAGACCGGCCGGCTCTCGATGACGCTCACCATCGAGGCGGTCGGCGTCACGCCGGCCACCTCGAACCCCGCGGCGGCAACCAGCTCCCGGTATTCGGTCTCGGTGCGCTCCATGCCGCCAGGGTACAACAACATCATCACGTCCATTTCTTTCGCTGGAGACGGGTCGTTTCCCCCGGGAACGACCGTTTCCACGATCAAAAGCCGACCGCCGGGTGGCACCGCCTTCCGACAGTTCTCGAGGATGCGGATCGAGTCGGTGTCCGACCAGTCGTGAATGATGTGACGCATCAGATAGGCCTCGGCGCCGTCTGGCACGGTGTCGAAGAAGCTACCTTCCACGGTGCGACACCGGTGTGCGACGCCGTCCCGCGCGAGGTTCTCTTGCGCTCGGCCGATGACGTGGCCCAGGTCGAACAGCACGCCCCTCATCTCTGAATGGCGCTGCAGCACACCGGTGATGACCGCTCCGCTGCCCCCGCCAATATCGGCGAGCGTTGCGATGTCGGAGAAGTCGTAGGCGTCGAGCATCGCGTCGATCTCGCCGACATGAAACGCCGGCATCGCCGCATCGAACATCGCGGCCGCGTCTGGATGCTTTGACAGGTACTCGAACATCGGCTCGCCGAACACATGCGCCAGCGCGCTCTCTTCGGTCTTCAGGGTGTGAGCGAATCCAGCGAGCCCCCGTGACACCATTTGCAGCATGCGCGCCACCGGACGGAAGGAATCCTCGGCCCCCGATCGCAACGCCTTCGACAGAGAAGTGTGGCCGAACGCGCGATCGTCCTGTTCCACGAAGATGCCGTGACTGGCCAGATACCGCATGACCCGGTAGAGCGTCCGCTCGTGACAGCTGGTCTCCGACGCCAGATCGGATACCGGGCGCGTCCCGTCTTCTCCGATGAGGTCAGCCACGCCAAGCTCGGCGACCTGCCCGACTGCTTGACTCAGGTGCGCGGCGAAGAACATCTGCAACAGCGCGTGGTTGTCGTCCCGTCCCATCCTGATGCCTCCGGCGGAATACGGTAATCGCTGCAACCGTCTGTGGGCGGCCAGGGTACTACCGAATAGCTCCGGCACGTTGACGAGAAGCGGTTCGAGGACACGCCCAGCGAAGAGCCCCACGACGCCCTGCGCAAGGCCGAGCGCGTGGGTCACGCGACGCGCTCCTCGCCATGCAGACTCGCCACTTCCTGCGTGGGGCATCGCGTATGCTCCCCAATCTCGTCGAGGGCCTTCGGTTCGGGCGGCGACCGGTCGGCATTACGACGCACAATGCGGTCCATTCCTCCTCCCAACAGCGCGACAGTCTCCCCG
>JASLOY010000300.1 GCA_030745255.1 Vicinamibacterales bacterium | reverse complement strand
CTTTCTCAAGCGGTTTTGCACACAGAACGAAACATAACCACTACCTAAGCCACTCAAGGAGGTGGATGCATGAGGTTCGGTAAGTTGTTCATTGTCGCGCTCGGGTGCCTGATGTTGGCACCTGCCGCGGCGTCGGCCCAGAGCGCGATCGCTGGCCAGGTCAGCGATAACACCGGCGGTGTGCTGCCGGGCGTGACTGTGGAAGCCGCCAGCCCCGCGCTGATCGAAGGGTCGCGTGTGGTTATCACCGATGGGACCGGTCAGTACACCATCATCGATCTACGGCCGGGGACCTACTCCCTGACGTTTACGCTGCCTGGGTTCGGCACCCAGGTGCGCGACGACCTCGTCCTGGGCGCCGACGTCACGATGCCGATCGACGTCAGCATGTCAGTTGGCGCGGTCGAAGAGAGTGTGACGGTGTCGGGCGCCTCGCCGGTCGTCGACATTCAGCAGGCGGAACGCACCGAGGTGCTCACGCGTGAGACGCTCGAGGCGATCCCGACCGGCAACAGTCTGTATTCGTTCGGCACCCTGGTGCCGGGCATCCGCACGAGCCTGCCCGACATCGGCGGCGCGCGCGCGATGGAACAGGTGCTGATGTATGGCAACGGCGCCGGCGGAAAAGACACGACGGTGCTGGTTGACGGCATGCAGGTGAACTCGATCATCGGCGATGGCGCCTACCAGATGTATTTCAACCCGCAGATGAACGCGGAGACCTCGTTCACGACGTCCGGCGCCGGCGCCGACACGCAGCGGGGCGGCATCCGGGTGAACATGGTGCCGAAGGACGGTGGTAACCAGTTCAGCGGCACCGGCTTCTTCGGCGGGTCGCATCGTGACTGGCAGGCCGACGTCTGGAACAAGCGGTTCGGCGAGCTCGGTGTTCAGTCGCGCGCGCAGGGCGACGCCCGCGACGGCACGCCCCGCATCGACCGCGTCTACGACCTCAACGCCTCGTTGGGCGGCCCGATCATCCAGGACAAGCTGTGGTTCTTCGGGTCGATTCGCGACTGGTCGACCGACCTGGTGGTGCTCAACAGCTTCTTCCGCGACGGCAGCCCCGGGCTCGACGACAACCGGTTGACGAGCGGCTTGCTGCGGCTGACCTATCAGGCGACCCCGCGCAACAAGTTCTCGGCCTACATCGACCGGATCCGCAAGGAGCGGAACCACGAGCACGGCGAGGGCGACGACATCGAGACCGCGGCGCAGTTCCGGCGTCCGGTGCTCTACTACACCGGCGGGACCAAGTGGACCGGCACGCTCAGCAACCGCGTGCTGGCCGAGGTCGGCTTCTCGATCAACGGCGAGGTCTTCCCGCGCGACTACCAGGCGGGCATTGGCCAGCTGCAACCGACCGACCTGGTGCCGTGTCTGGCGACCCCGTGCTTCCCGGCGGTGGGCAGCGCGCAGCATCTGGCGCAGCTGCCAAGCGGCAACCCCTGGTTTGGCGGTCCCGGCGCGGCGTTCGTCTCCAAGGACGACGACCGTCTGGGCTTCGACGAGTATGACGCCAACAAGGAAGGCAACCGGATCGACTATCCGTTCAAAGAGAACATCATCGGGTCGGTCTCCTACGTGACCGGGTCGCACAACATCAAGGTCGGGTTCGAGCACTCGTGGGCGTGGTACATCAACACGAGACTGTCGAACGCGAACCTGTTCCAGGTCTACGGGGACGACCCGAACCCGTTTGGCAACGTGGCCTCCTTCATCACGGCCGACTCGAGTCGGAACGTGGCGAACGTCGCCGATGGGCTGCCGGCCGGAACGATCGGCGACCCGCGGTCGGTGACGGTCTACAACGACCCGACGATTTCGCGGGTCAACATCGACTATGACAGCGGCTTCTACGCGCAGGACACCTGGACGATCGACCGGCTGACGCTGAACTACGGCATGCGGGTGGACTATGCCAAGTCCTCGGTCGATCCGCAGACCAAGCCGGCCGGGCGGTTTACGCCGACCACGGTGTTCGACCAGTCGCAGCTGCTCGATATCCCGCGGTTCGGGCCCGACTTCACGCCGCGTTTCAGCCTGGCCTACGACGTCTTCGGTAATGCGAAGACGGCGCTCAAGTTCGGGTGGAACCGGTATGTCAACGGCTACGGCGACAGCTGGCCGCGCCGCTACCAGCCGGCACTGGCGGATTCCGAGAGTCGGCTGTGGAACGACATCACGCTCGGGACCGACGGCGAGCTGCCGGCCGGCTGCGCCCTCACTGGGGTGGGATGTCCGGACCCCTACGGGACCAACGGCGACAACATCGCCCAGGACTGGGAAATCGGGACCACGTCGAACACCTCGTTCGGCATCCGGGAGACCGACCGGCCCGACCCGAACCTCGAACGCGGCTACCAGGACCTGCTGACCATCGGTATCCAGCAGGAAGTCCGGCCCGGCCTGTCCGTGACGGCTGAGTTCCGGAAGCGCTGGTTCCGCAATTTGGAGAACGGGGGCAACAACGTGCTCCGGAGCTTCTCCGATTTCGGTGACCCGACCTTCATCGTGGCCCCGTTGCCGTATGTCGGGACGATCCCGAGCTACAACATCGACCCGGCGGTCGTTGCTCTCATCGACGAGGTGGACGGTCAGATCCAGGACAACGACTTCTCGAACGAGTACACCGGCTTCGAGCTGAGCTTCAGCGGACGGCTCGAAGGCGGCGGGACGCTGTTCGGGGGCTGGAGCATGGATACCCCGGGCGTGAGCTGGTTCTCTGGCGGGGGCGTTCGTAACAACTGTCCGCTGGTGCGGGAGAACGGCGACAACCCCAACAGCCTCCGCTTCTGCGACCAGACTGCGTACCCGACGCCCTACCGGCACGAGTTCAAGATTTCGGGTGCCCAGCCGCTGCCGTGGTATGACATCCAGGTGTCGGGGACGTTGATCGCCAATGCGGGCGGCTACGACGGCTCGCAGATCAGCGAGACGATGTCGTTCGCCCGGCGCTCCGACAGGTATCGGGCGCCGTTCTGGAACGCGACCAACTGTGCGGCGTCGAACTGCGTGCTTGGCGACCTTATCCACGAAGTGGCCAACGGCGGGACGCTCCCGACCAGGGTTGGCACGAGCTCGTCGTCGATCACCCACACGCTGCTGCTGGGCAACAGCGTGAAGTTCCAGCCCTACTGGATCCAGCTGGACCTTGGCGTGGCCAAGGCGTTCGACCTCGGTCGAACGCGGTTGCAGGTGCGTGCCGAGGGCTTCAACATGACCAACGCCGGGTTCGAGCGGAGCCATCGCTCGAGCCGGGTGACGGCGGTTGGACGCCAGAGCAGCATCGGGGAGTATGCGTCGACCATCAACAACGGGCGCATTCTCCGACTCTCCGCGACCACGACCTGGTAACGTTTCCAGGAATAGTCGTACAACGCGCCGGTGGAGGCTCCGTCCTCCACCGGCGTTTTTCTTGTACCCGGGAGCCTTTGCGGCGGCGCGGTGTGTCGGCAGTTGATGGCCGTCGGCGCGGCGCGGTGGCTCGCCGGTCGCCTACACCCCGGCTACGCCGTGCCGGGGTGGTGGCAATCAGATCTGAGACGTGGTATTACCGTACAAATATGGATGGATCAGGCTCGACGGCCTTTGTGGGCGGTGGTCATGCGCGCGCGTGAGCGGGCGCGTCCGGGGTGGCGTCGCCAGTTCCGGCGGCGGCTGGGCGCCGCCGCCGGACTGCTTGGCCTGACGCTGCTGGCCGGCTGCGCTCCGGGCGAGGTTGGCTCGTCTGGTGAGGCAGCCACTGAAGCGCCTGTGCTCGGCGCCGATACCGGCGTGGTGTCATTTACCGACGTGGCCGACACTGTGGGACTCCAATTCCTGCATGTGAACGGCATGTCGGGTGAGTTCTATTTCAATGAGATGGTGGGCGCCGGCGCCGCGTTGTTCGACTATGACAACGACGGCGACCTGGATGCCTACCTCGTCCAGGGGCACATGCAGGGCCCGGACGTGACACCCGGGGACGCCTCGTTCGAACCCGGACTGCAGGGGCCACTGACCGACCGGCTGTATCGCAACGATCTTCTGACCACGGGCGCCGGCGCGTCGGGCTTGGGGTTCACCGACGTCACCGACGAGAGCGGCATCGACGCGCGTGGCTACGGGATGGGCGTGGCGGCGGCCGACTACGACAACGATGGCTGGGTAGACCTCTATGTGTCGAACTTCGGCTCCAACCAGATGTGGCGGAACAATGGGGACGGTACCTTCAGTGACGTCACGGAGTCTACAGGCACCGACGACGCGCGGTGGAGCGTGAGCTCCGCGTTCCTCGACTACGACCGCGACGGCTGGCTCGATCTGTATGTTGGCAACTACGTGAACTACAGCGTGGCGAACAACGTCGAGTGCTTCCACAACATCCGGACCTACTGCGGCCCGCATGGCTTTGTCCCGGTGCCAGACCGCTTCCTTCGAAATCGCGGAGATGGCACGTTCGAGGACGTCACCGCCGTTTCTCAGATCGGTCGGGAGTACGGGCCAGCGTTGGGGGTGGCGACGGCGGACCTGAACGGCGACGGCTGGATCGATATCTACGTCGCCAACGATCTCGCGGAGAACCGTTCCTGGATGAACCAGGGCGACGGGACGTTTGTGAACACGGCACAGTTCAATGGGTCGGCCCTCAACGAAGCGGGTGACCCTGAAGCCGGCATGGGGGTCGATGCGGGCGATTTCGACGGGGATGGAGACGAGGACCTGTTCATCTCGCACCTCATCACTCAGACCAACACGCTCTATGTCAACGACGGCTCGGGATTGTTCGAAGATCGCAGCGTGCGGAGCGGCCTTGGCCCTCCGAGTCTGCCTTACACCGGGTTTGGTACCGCCTGGTTCGACTACGACAACGACGGGTGGCTGGATCTGCTGGTGGCAAACGGGGCGGTCGACCTGCTGCCAGAGCTGGTCCAGGCGCAGGACCCGTATCCGCTGCACCAGAAGAATCAGCTCTTCCGCAACCTCGGCAACGCGAGATTCGAGGATGTCTCGGACCAGGCGGGGCTCGAGTTCGAGCGGTCCGAGGTCAGTCGCGGCGCTGCCTTTGGGGATATCGACAACGACGGCGACATGGATATCATCGTCGCCACATTCCAGTGGCTGCCGAACACACTCTACCGGAATGATGGAGATGGATTCTTCAGTGACGTGACCTTCGCTGCCGGTTTGGGCGCCGAGAGTGTCCCTTATCTGGGGATGACGGC
>JASLOY010000002.1:17473-25253 GCA_030745255.1 Vicinamibacterales bacterium | reverse complement strand
TGCTGGTCGGCGCCGGTCTCTTTCTCCGCAGTTTCCAGGAGGTGCAGGCGGTCGACCTCGGTTTCGGCCGCGAGCCGACCGCGCTCATGACGTTCATGGTGCCGACCACCCGATTCACGGACGACGAGGGGCGTCGCTATACCGACCGCCTGCTCGAGCGCTACCGCCAACTACCCGGTGTCAGGTCGGTTGGGCTCATCGACCGCCTGCACCTGACGACCATCAGTAACCAGTCGATCGGGTTCAACGTCGACGGGGTCGAGCCGCCGCCGGACACCGAGTATTTCAGCGCCAATCGTGCCCAGGTCGATCCCGGCTTCTTCGATGCGGCCGGTATGCGCATCCTCCGGGGGCGCAACTTCAACGACGCCGATCTGCCCGACACGCAACGTGTCGCCATCGTCAGCGAGGCCACGGCGCGCCGATTCTTTGCCGATGGCGACGCCGTGGGTCGGATGCTGCGCCGACTCGGCGAGGACGCGCGCGATCTGCTGGTTGTCGGTGTGGCTAACGACGCGAGGGTCCGCTCCCTTGGCGGGGATCCGGAGCTGATCGTCTACCTGCCCTACACGCAGGCATACGCGCCGTTTCTCACGGTCGTGGCCAACACCGCCGCAGACCCGGAGCGGACTGCCCAGGCGCTGATGACCATCGGGCGGGAGCTCGACCCCGACCTGTGGGTCTGGGAGACGAAGACTATGGGGGAGCATCTGGGCATCATGCTGCTGCCGGCGCGCATGTCGGCCTTTCTCCTGTCAGTCTTCGCCGCCCTGGCGCTGCTGCTGTCGGGTATCGGCCTTTACGGGGTGGTGAGCTACGCGGTGGCGCAACGAACCCGGGAGGTCGGTATCCGAATGGCCCTCGGCGCCGACGCCGACCGCGTCGTCCGCCTCCTGGCGGCGAGCGGTCTGAAGCTCGTGGTGGTCGGGACCCTCATCGGACTCGTCGTGTCGTTCGCCTTGGCGCGGCTGCTCAGCGACCTGCTGTTCGGCGTCGAGACCTTCGACATGACGACGTTTGCGGCGGTGCCGGTCGTCCTCGGTCTGACGGCGCTGGTCGCCGCCTATCTGCCGGCCCGCCGCGCTGCGCGGCTCAACCCGGTGACCGCGCTTCGCGCCGAGTAGCGCCTTGCGGGTTCGCTCTAGTACGTCTTGCTGAATCCGTTCCGGCTGTTGGTGACGGTGAAGCTGCCGTCCCGCTGCGCCTCGACTTCGATCCAGTGCGCGGGGCCGCTGTGCACGGGCGGTGGACCGGAGTTGGAACCCCGACGCGGCTGCGGCATCGGAGCCAGCGGCATCGTCGCCGGCTGGTCGTCGACCATGTTGGCGATGAAGACCCCGGGTACGGTGTACTCCTGCCCGCTCAGCACCGAAAAGTGCAGTTGCCACAGATCTTCCAAACCGGGTGACGTGTGCAGGGTGGTCATCGGACCGGGTGAGCCGCCCTTGCGGGTGCCGTTGTTCAACAGCGCCACGCGTGGAGCGATGGCATGGATGAGCGCGGCGGAGTTCGACGTCTGCAGTCCGTGGTGCGAGACGATGTGCAGGTCCACCGTACCGATCGGGTTGGTGGGGCAGACCAGCTCGAACTCCTTGTTGACAGTCAAGTCGCCCAGATGCGTCCCGCGGAACTGGCCGAAGCTGAAATGGATACCCACCGACTGTGCGTTTTCGCCACGGTCCTCGGCCTGCGGTTCGAAGTCGGCGCAGTACGGGTTCGACCCACCGCCGCCTGATAGCGGCGTCTGGACTACCTGACCGCCGGAGGCCATGACCGTTACGTCCACACCGGCCAGCGGCAGTGTGTCACCGGGTTGCGCCACCGTGTGCCGGGCTGCGGTGTATAGATCTCGGTACGCGCCATCGAGAAACTCGAGAGTGCGCGCGCTGTCCTCGACACTTGGCCCGTGGTCGATGTAGTGCCTGATCGGGATCCGCGTGGCCAGCTCGCTCATCCCGCCGTAGTGGTCCCCGTGGTAGTGAGTCGTAATCAGATGATCGATCTGCGTCAGCCCGGCGTCCTCGACCGCTGCCATGATGCGGCCGACGTCCCGGTCGGCGTTCGCGCCACCATTGCCGGTATCGATCAGCAGCGACTCACCCTCTGGCGAGACGAAGAGTGTCGCGTTGCCGCCTTCGACATCAATCAGGTAGATGCGCAGTGCGTCATCGGTCTGCGCCTGCGCCGACACCGACATGGTTGCCAAAGCCAGGACCAAGAATGCTGCCGGTCGAATCAGTGTGTTCATGATGCCCTCCGGTACGAGGTGTCTCGAACCCTCGGACCAGTGCAGGATCGGTGATCTGAAACGGGTCGATTATACGGGCACAACGGTCTGAAGTGCGGCAGAATGGCGAGCCAGGTTGCCAGAATGGGCACCGATCGCGGCGCACCGATATACAATGCCCGCTCCCCCAGGTTTTCGACCGGAGGTTGAGACGTGATGCGATTCACACGGCTAACGATGGTGTTCGGTGTTGCGCTCAGTGTCCTGGCGCTGGCGCAGTGCGGCGGCGATGGTCTTCCGGAAGACGGCGACGCGCCCCAGGGGATGACTGTGGAGGATAGCGGCGACTGGCCGATGTATCGCCACGACCTGGCAGCGACCGGCTATTCTCCGGTGGCTGAGATCACGCCTGCCAATGTGGCGAACCTGACCGAGTCCTGGACCTACTCGCTGGAGGCCGAAGAGCCCAGTGGGCGCGGACCCAACTCGCAGGCGACGCCGATCGTGGTCGACGGGGTCATGTATCTGCCGGCGGCCGATCGGGTGGTCGCGCTCGACCCGGACACCGGGAGCGAGATCTGGCGGCATCAGGTCGCCGACGGCGCCCCATCGCGTCGCGGTGTGTCCTTCTGGCCGGGCGATGATGCCACGCCGGCACGAATCATCGTGACTTCTGGCACCCGGCTGATCGCGATTGATGCCGCGACCGGCGCGTCGGTCGAAAGCTTCGGGCAGAGCGGCGAGACCGACATGGGGGTGCCCTACAACTCGGTGCCGCTCGTCTACGGCGATGTCGTGGTGGTCGGCGCCAACACTCCGCGCGGCGCCCCCGGTGGCATCGGCAATGCGCGCGCCTTCAGCGCCCGCACCGGCGAGAAGGTGTGGGAGTTCAGCTCGGTGCCGCAGCCGGGTGAGCCGGGGCACGACACATGGGAGGGCGACAGTTGGCGCGACCGTCTCGGTGTCAACGCGTGGCCGTTCTATTTTTCAATGGACGAGGAGCGGGGGCTCCTCTATCTGCCGCTGGCTTCACCCATACCGGCCGACTACGGTGGCGACCGCGGGGGCGACAACCTTTACGGGAACGCGGTGGTCGCGGTGGACATCGAGACCGGCGCCTACCGGTGGCATTTCCAGACCATCCGTCACGATCTCTGGGATGCCGATCCGCCCGCGCCTCCCGCCCTGTTCGACATTCCTCGTGACGGCGGGTCGATACCGGCGCTGGGAGTTACCACCAAGTCCGGCTACCTGTACATCCTGAACCGGGAAACGGGCGAGCCGATCTACGGCGTCGATGACATCGAGGTGGCGGCGAGCGACGTACCAGGAGAGCAGGCCGCCGCGATGCAGCCTGTTCCCGTGAAGCCAACGGGGTTGGCGCGCGTCCGCTTCGACCCGGACGATCTGGTCACCGCCGAAG
Organism: Vicinamibacterales bacterium; assembly: GCA_030745255.1. Taxonomy (GTDB): domain Bacteria; phylum Acidobacteriota; class Vicinamibacteria; order Vicinamibacterales; family UBA8438; genus NP936. Next base: position 21,603 of record JASLOY010000002.1, on the reverse strand, counting down.
ACACCTCGGCCGACCATGCCGCGGCCTGCGAGGAAATGGTCGCGGGGTTGGGCGAGCTCTACAACGCCGGTCCGTTCACGCCGTGGGTGTATCGCGCCGACGGCGCCCCGCCCCGGACCACCATCTCGTTTCCGGGTGGGGTCGGTGGCGCGAACTGGGGCGGCGCGGCATTCGACCCTGCAACCGGATACGTGTTCGTGGTCACCCAGGACCTCGGTCTGCTGGGGTGGATGGAAGCCGCTCCCGCCGATTCGCCCGTACCCTACGTGAAGCGTGCGCCGCGTCCGTCCAGCTTCACCGTGCGCGTCGGTGACACGACCATGCCGTGCCAGAAACCACCGTGGGGACGGTTGACGGCCGTCGACGCCTCGACCGGAGACGTGGCGTGGCAGAGCACGCTCGGCATCACCGACCAACTACCGGAGGGCAAGCAGGAAACCGGCCGCCCGATTCGCGCGGCCGCCATCGTCACCGGTGGCGGTCTGCTGTTCGTGGCCGGGACCGACGACAACCGCCTGCGCGCGTTCAATGCGGCGACCGGCGGTGAGGCATGGGTTGGCCAGTTGCCCGGGTTCGGCAATGCCAACCCGATCACCTACCAGGGCGGCAACGGGAAGCAGTATGTGGCGGTTGCCGCCAGCGATACGCTCGTGACGTTTGCGCTGCCTTAAGTTGCCAGGCAGGCGCCGCGCTCCGGCGACCTGCCCTGCCGGCGTCCCGTTTCAGGCCGATGAGTCGGGGCGTTGGGCAACGACGCCGCGTTCGAGCAGGGCTTCGATCTCCTCGTCTGGCACACCCCAGTCCGACAGCGCTTCGCGCGTGTGCTCGCCAGCCGCGGCCGGTGCCCCGCGGATGGAGCTCGGCGTGCGGCTGAATCGCGGCGCCGCGTTGGGTTGCCACCCTCCGTCGCCTTCTACGAAGGTCGCCCGAGCCTCGTTGTGCGGATGGTGTGGCGCTTCGGCCATGCTCAGCACCGGGGCGAAGCAGGCGTCGGACCCTTCGAGCAATGCGGTCCACTCGTCACGGGTGCGGGTCCTGAACAGAGCAGCCAGTTTTGACTTGAGCGCCGGCCAGTCCTCGCGCGCCATGGACTGAGGGACCTCGTCGGGCGACAGTCCGAGCCGCTCGATCAGCGTGGCGTAGAAGCCGGGCTCGATCGGCGCCAGCGCGATGTGTCTTCCGTCGCTGGTCTCGTAGACCTCATAAAAGTGCGCGCCGCCGTCAAGCACGTTGGCGCCCCGTTGGTCGTTCACGCGGCCCGCGCCGCGCAGCCCGTAGAGGCCGGTCATGAGCGAGGCGGCGCCGTCGACCATCGCCGCATCGACGACCTGCCCCTGTCCGGAGCGTTGCGCTTCGAGCACAGCCGCGACCACACCGAGCGCCAAGTAGAGCGCGCCGCCGCCGAAGTCGCCAACCAGGTTCAGCGGCGGGGTCGGGGGCTGTCCCTCGCGACCGATCGCGTGCAGGGCGCCGGTCAGCGCGATGTAGTTGAGGTCGTGGCCCGCCGCCTGGGCGAGCGGGCCGGTCTGCCCCCAGCCGGTGACGCGGCCGTAGACGAGCCTCCGGTTGCGCGACAGACACGCCTCGGGGCCGATTCCGAGCCGTTCGGTCACACCCGGCCGGAACCCTTCGATCAGCGCGTCGGCGCGCTCGCAGAGACGCAGCACGAGCGCGCCGCCGTCCGCCAGTTTGAGGTCGACCGCGACCGACCGCCGGCTCCGGTGCAGAAGCGCGTGGCGGTCCGGCACGCTCAGGCCCAGACCCGAAGGCCGGATCCGGTCGATCTTCACGACCTCGGCGCCCAGCTCGGCCAGCAGCATGCCGCACATCGGGCAGGGCCCGATGCCGGCTAGCTCTAAGATTTTGATGCCCGCCAGTGGTCCCATTAGACGCACCTCCTGCACCGTCGCTCGTTATCCGAGCCGCTGGTGGGCCATGGTACCCGGACGGAGGCAGACTATGTTAAACGGCCGCCGCGGATGCGGTACCGTGAGGCCGGTTTCGACAGCATGGTGAACGAGTCTTCGCACCTGCCCCGGCGGGTGCGCCGATGGTCGTGTGCGGCATTTGCGTGTGCCATGGTGTGGTGTGTTCCCACCGCGGCACGGGCGGGGCAGGACGGTCTGGTCAATCCCCATGAAGGCAGCCCGGCGGCGACCCGGGCCGGTCGGGCGCTGTTCGCGACTCGGTGCGCCGAGTGCCACGGTGCGGACGCGAAAGGCATCAGCGGTCCGGATCTGACAGAGCTCTGGGCGGTCGGCTCGGCCGACCAGCGGACCTTTCAGACGATTCGCGCCGGCATTTCCGGCAGCATCATGCCGTCGAGCGCCGCGCCCGACGATGAGCTGTGGGCGATCGTCACCTATCTCAGGAGCATCGGCACCGCCTCACCGGTCGAGTTCGCGACGGGCGATGCCGACCGCGGTCGAGAGATCTTTCAATCGAACTGTGCCCGGTGTCATCGGGTGGCCGGGCGTGGCGGGCGGCTGGGGCCCGAACTGTCCCGGATCACCGTGACCCGGTCCCGGGCGAGTCTCACGCAGGCGATTCGCGATCCCGGTGCGTCGATGGCGGTCGGCTATCGCACCGTGACCCTGGTCACGCGGGACGGAGACGAGATTCGCGGCGTGAAGAAGAGCGCTGATGCCTTCTCGGTCCAGGTCGTCGACACGGACGAACGGCTCCAGGGCTATCTAAGGGCGGATCTGCGGGACGTGCGAGACGAGACGAGTTCGCTCATGCCGGCATTCGGTGTCGACCGCCTGAGCGACGGGGACCTCGATGATCTCTTGCGGTTCCTCGCCTCGATGCGCGAGGCGGACGCCGCACCGTAGCGGGGAAAGGTTCAGACCTATGCGTGTGATTCGTCTGGTGATGGTCGCGGCGCTGCTGAGCGCCCCCCTGGCGGTCTGGCTCGGCGCACAGGACCCGTCCGGGCCGACCGATCAGCAGTTGCTCGAGGGGTTCACCGACCCCACGCGATGGCCGACCTTTTCGGGCGACTACAGCGGACGCCGGCATAGCCCGCTGACCCAGATCACCGCGGAGAACGTGCATCGTCTGGCAGCGCAGTGGACCTTTCAGTCCGGCACGACGGCCCGGGGACGTGGGTTCGAGACCACGCCACTGGTCTGGGACGGGGTGCTCTATGTGACCGGCCCGAACAACTACGCCTGGGCGCTTGATGCGCGGACGGGCCGTCCGTTCTGGCAGTACCGGCGCGAGTTGCCGGACGACCTCACCTACGGTCGCAGCGCACCCGTGAACCGCGGGTTCGGAATGCTCGGCGACCAGCTGTTCATGGTGACGCTCGACGCGCATCTGCTGTCGTTCGACCGCACGACCGGCGACATCCTGTGGGACGTCGAGCTGGCCGACTACCGGATCGGGTATGCGGCGACGGTGGCGCCGCTGGTTGTCAACGGCAAGGTCATCGTGGGTATCTCGGGCGGCGAGTACCCGACCAAGGGATTCATCGATGCCTACGACCCGGCGACCGGAGAGCGCGACTGGCGGTTCTATACCATTCCGAGCCCGGACGAGCCGGGTGGCGACACCTGGCCGTTCACAGGCGTCCGGGAGCGTGGGGGCGGCGGCACCTGGATGACCGGGAGCTACGACCCGGAGCTGAACCTGATCTACTGGGGCACCGGTAACCCGAACCCCGACTATTACGGCGACGACCGGTTGGGGGACAACCTGTATACGGCCTCGATCGTGGCCCTCGAGGCCGACACCGGCACCCTCCGGTGGCACTACCAGTTCACGCCGCACGACATCAACGACTGGGACTCGAACCATGTGCCGGTCCAGGCCGACATCGCCTGGCAAGGCCGCTCGCGCAAGGTCGTGATGGTGGCCAATCGCAATGGCTTCTTTTACGTGCTCGATCGGGAGACCGGCGAGCTGCTGCTGGGGACACCGTTCACAGACACGACGTGGGCGCGCGAGATCGGTCAGGACGGTCGGCCGATCATCCTCAACGACGGCAGCCAGGGCTGTCTGCCCGACTACTGGGGCGGCACCAACTTCATGCCGCCGTCGTTCGACCCGGCGCGCGGGCTGTTCTTCGTGACCGCGCGTGAGACCTGTGCGACGTTCATTCCAGAGAAGCCGGAGATCGCGCCCGG
>JASLOY010000002.1:0-17463 GCA_030745255.1 Vicinamibacterales bacterium | reverse complement strand
CCCGGACGTCGGTCGTCGGGCGGCACGGTCTGGGTCGACTCCGACCAGGGCTACGGTGCGCTGCGCGCCATCGACGTGTTCACGGGCGAACGGCGCTGGGAATTCCGCTACCCCACGCCGACGCTCGCGGGCGTCATGTCGACCGCCGCGGGTGTCGTCTTCGGTGGCGACAACGAGGGCAACTTCATGGCCTTCGACGCCGACAGCGGCGAGAACCTGTGGCACTACCCGACCGGGTCGTCGATCTGGGGTACCGCCGCCATCACGCACATGCTCGATGGCAAGCAGCATGTACTGATCCCGTCAGGTGGCACACTGACGTCGTTCGCCCTGCCAGACGACGTCCTGCTGGCGCCCGTTCGTTGAACCGCTGGGCGTTCGACGGCCGCCCGACGTGGTACATAGCGGCGGGTCTTGAGACCCGCCGGAGCGCCCAAAGCCTGCAGTCTGAAGCCAGCAGGCCGGGGGTGTGCGGCAGCCTGCTACGCGGCGCTCGGCGTCAGCAGGCTGCCAAGGAGTGTGCTGCTAGCCATGTCGAAGACGACCAGACCGGTTCCCGACCAATGGCCCCAGGTCGTCAGGTCCAGCTTCGTGTGCGAGACGCCGCTCCAGAACTGCTGCATCGCCGGGTTGACGTGGATGTCATCCAGCAGCAGGAGACCGGTGTAATTGTTCCGACTGAGGAAGTCATACATTTCCTGCTCGAAGACTCCATCGTGATACGTGTCGAGGAGAATGAGCGGCGACGCGAGTAGCTGGTCGCCATCTTCGAGCGCGTTCTTCACGCGGAACTCGACGTTCGGCAGGTCGATCGCGGCCTCTTTCTTGTCCTCGAGGTCATAGGAGATCACGCGGTTGGCCGGGTTGTAAGCCAGTGCCAGGGCCGAGCACCCGAAGGAGGTCCCGAGGTCGATGAAGGTGGCGCCGTGATAGTGGGTTGAGAAGTGGGCCAGCAGCTTGTAGTGCTCTTCGCCAGGTTTCGACCAGAAGTACTTGGTATAGATGCCAGTCACATAGGGCCTGAACTGTTCCAGGCTCAACGACTCCAAGTTCGCCAAATCGGTTCGCTCCACGTGCGCTCTCCCAGGCCGAATCGCCAGTCCTGCGCCGGCGTCCGTTGCTCCGGCGACCCGGCCGCGCGCCATCGCCCGCGACGGGCGCACGTCCAGGTAGTTGGCCCCGGCCAACGGGAGTGGCAAAAGCAAGGATCATGCCGTCTGTGGGCTGCCGAAAGGCATCGGACGCCTCGGTCCAAAATCGACTGGTTCGGCTGCCGCTGGCACATGGCGGGCTTGACGGGCACAACCGGCTGGCGTACCGTGCCCTCAGTATCCTTGGCCAGCGTCAATACGGGGTGTTGTGAGGAACGCGTGATGCAAATCAGACTACTCGTCGGCGCAGTGACGATGCTGATGATGCCTGTGGCGGGGACGGCGCAATCGATCGCCGGCAGTGATCCCCATCCGGCGGTGCATCTCTACGCCGCGGAGGAGTACGGCATCGATCCGACAGCCGTCACCTTCACCAAGGACGTTGCGCCCATCCTGCAGCGGAGCTGTCAAGAGTGTCACCGGGTCGACGGCGGTGCGCCAATGCCGCTGACCACGTTCCAGGAGGTCAGGCCCTGGGCACGGTCGATCAAGCAGCGAACTGCGATTCGTGACCGCATGGGCGCCATGCCGCCCTTCTATGTCGAGAAAGACCTCGGCATTCTCGAGTTCAAGGACGACCCGTCTCTCAGCGACGAGGAATTGGCCACAATCCAGGCCTGGGTGGACAACGGGGCTCCGCAGGGCGACCCGGCCGACATGCCCCCACCCCTCGTATTCGCAAAGTCCGACGAGTGGACGATAGGCGAGCCGGACCTGGTGTTGCGATCGCGGGAAATGGTCGTCCCGGCGATCGGTCCGGACCGGTGGGGCGACATCGGCCTGGTGCCGACCGGGCTCACCGAGGATCGGTATGTGAAGGCGGTGGAGGTCCGCGAGTTCAATGACATCTCTGACGACGCCGCCTCCGGCACGGTGGGCGGGCGTTACGTCTTTCACCACATGACCTATTCCTCGGGTGTCCTGAACGAGGAGGGCACCGGCATCGTCGGCGACACCCGGACGCGCTGGCCCATTCACGAAGTCGGCCGCAACGCCGACATCTTCCCCGAGAAGTTCGGCACGCTCCTGCAGGCCAACTCGGCCCTGCACCTGGGCGCGAGCCACATTCACTCGAACGGCATCCAGGAGACCACGGCGCACCTGGAATTCGGCTTCATCTTCCACCCCAAGGGGTATGAGCCGGAATACGGGAATCGCGCACCGGTCCGTCTGGGGAACGGCACCGACATCGATGTCATCCCCGGCAGGTCCGGTCAGGAATTCCACGCGTTTTCGGTGCTGGAGCAGCACACCAAGATCGTCGCCTTCGAGCCGCACCTCCACGCGCCGGGCACGCGGATGTGCCTCGAGGCGATCTGGGGCGCCAACCACTTCACGCTCAGCTGCGTCGGCTATGACCACAACTGGGTCAGGCAGTATGTCTACGAGGACGATGCGGCGCCGCTGCTGCCGAAGGGCACCATCATGCACGTCATCGGTTTCCTCGACACGACGGCGGCCAACGAGAACGTCGCAGACAACCGGAACTGGGCCGGAGGCGGCCGACGGTCGGTGGCCAACATGTTCATCGACCTCGGCTATTCCGTAGAGCTCACCGAAGAGCAGTTCCAGACGGAGATGGCCGAGCGACGAGCCGCGATGACGAGCCGGAATGACTACGACGTCGGGTGTCCGCTGTGCTGGGCGCCGGTCCTGCCGGAAGAAAGCACGACGACGGACGGCGGGGCACAGCCATGAGGCGCAACCTCACCGGCGTCGTCATCCGATCTGGCGCCGGACTGCTGCTTGCGTTCGTGCTCGCGGGGCTCGTCGGATTCCAGGTCCTGGATGCGCAGACCCGGTTCATGTATCTACGGGGCCAGAGCGTCCACCCCGCGTTCGAGGGCTGGTGGCCCAACGACGACGGGTCGTTCACGCTGTGGTTCGGCTACATGAACTCGAACTGGGAGGAGGAATTCGACGTCCCGCTCGGTCCCGACAACTATTTTGCGCGCACCGAGGCGCATGCCCTCGACGATCTCGAGATGGACAAGATTGTCGCCTCCGAGATCGACCAGGGGCAGCCCACCCATTTCTACCCGCGGCGGAACCCCTTTCTGTTCACGATCCGCGTGCCGGCAGATTTCGGGGAGCAGGAACTCGTCTGGACGCTGACGACCCACGGGCGAAGGAACCGTGTCTTCGCGTCGCTGAGACCAGACTACCGGATGGACACGCAGGTGATGTCCACGGAAGTGGGTGGCGCCTTCGGCAGCCTCGACGACCGTCTTCGCATCAATCTCCCGCCCGATCTAGACGTCGAGGGGGAGAAGCAGCGCCGGGTCAAGGTTGGAGAACCGGTGAGCCTGGTCGCGTTTGCCGAAGACCCCGACAATTATCCCCCCAGGGCGGAACGCAGCCGGGTCCCGGAGACGTTGGACCAGCTGTACAGCACCCGCGGGGTCGGATCGTCGGTGGTCAGCGGCGCTCCCGGCCTGCGACTCACGTGGATCGTCTACCGGGGCCCCGCCCGTCACGTCACCTTCGAGCCGGAGCAGCGGAAGGCGTGGATGGACTCGCGTGCGTGGGCGAACTCACCCTGGTCGCCACCCTACATCCTGCCCGAACCGCCCCCCGACAAGAGATGGATGGCCGATGCTACCTTTCTGGAGCCGGGAAGCTACGTGCTGCGTGCGATTGCCAGCGACGGGTCGCACTTCACCTACGAGAACGTAATGGTCGAGGTGACGGGCGCCGACGGCGCACCCTGAGCGCCGCCTCCGGGTCCAGGGTGCGTCAGTGATCTGCGTGCCACACGTCCGAGCGCGGAAAGAATCCCTGCCAGCCGAACCAGAATGCCGGGTGCCCGACGACCCTCGTCAATCGGCTCCCCTCGAGCGGACCGGCAATGGCGACACCGTCGGCGAGCCGCCGCGTTGTTGCCGTCTCGTTGTCTCGTAGTGCTCGATCGCCTTCGGTGAAATCGAAGGTGAGCACATGTCCATCCAGACGCCGGTCGTAGATCTGCACCGGCGTGCCACCTGATGGGGCGGCCAGCAACACGGGCAGATCCTTCAGGTCTTCGATGAACCGTCGAATGGAATCCGCTCGTGACATGCCATCCTCGTGCGCGAGTGCACCAGCACAGGCATCCGTTCTACCCCCAAAGGAGAGGAATGCGCGCGTGAGATGTATCCGACAAGTGTCAATCGGGTGTATCGGATCGAACGCCGCGAAAGGGCAGACCAGGTCGGTTGGTCAGCCACGTTGGCGACCGGTTTCGGACCCTGAGCGATCGTGCCGTCGATCGGCGCCCTTACCGCACCGGTTCGTCGCCCGTGGGCACGCTCGCAGGCGGGACGATCCCGTTCATGCGCGCGTAGACCACCATCTGCCCGTAATGATTGAAGCTATGGAAGGCAACGCCCGCGGCCACCGCGGCTCGCGGCTTTTGGCCGAACGCGGAGGCCACGGGAGTCAGGTGGTTGTCGGTGGTCAATGACGCCATCGCTGTGCGTGCATATGCGATCGAGTCCTTCAGAAACGCAATGATCTCCGCCTTTGACCGGACATCGTCGGGGCCATTGTTGTGCGTTCCCGGCCCGTACGGCGACCGCTCTTCCAGCACGCGCGCCGATGTCATGAAGATCATCGTCGCCAAGTGCTTGACCTGTTCGCCGAATGTCCGGACACCCGCAAAGTTGCCGTTTGTGGGCGCGAAGTCATACTTGTCGGCCGGCATCGCTTCGGCCAAGGATAAGACATCGTTTTCGACCAGCGTCACCTGATGGTCGTACATCGTGGCGACCGGTTCCTGCGCGCTGAGCGTCCCGGCCGCCAGCAACATCAGAAAGAGCATTTGCCGCATCATGAACCTTTCGTCCGACTCAGTGTCTCGCCTTGCCGGCATTGTATCGTCGGAGTCACCAGAGCACCGAACACACGCCCGCCCGTCCCCAGCCCAAGGGTCCCATTGCCCCCCTCTGCCAAACAGCGTAATCTTTGCCCTGCGGAAGCGCGCCACTTGGCCCTGGCGTTCGAGCGACGTCGTGTGCGGAGCAGCCGACATGTCAAATACGGAACTCCAGACCACCAACCGTTGGCTACCCGTCGTGGGCGGTGTCTCCATGAATCTCGCCCTCGGGTCGCTGTATGCCTGGAGCGTCTTCGTCAGCCCGCTCGAAGCCGAATTCGGGTGGACTCGCACGCAGACGTCCTGGGTGTTCTCGATCGCCATCGTCACGTTTGGCACCTCGTTCATGCTCGCCGGTCGTATTCAGGACCGGCGCGGTCCGAAAATTCCCGCCGCCATTGGGGGCACACTCGTAGGATTGGCGTTCATCCTCGCCAGCTTCACGAGCTCACTGATATTTCTCTATGTCGCGTTCGGGTTCCTCGTCGGTCTGGGCAATGGCTTCGGGTATGCGACCCCCATCCCCGTCGGGTCGAAATGGTTTCCCGACAAGCGAGGCCTCGTTGTCGGCCTGATGGTGGCAGGCTATGGCGGTGGGTCGGCGATTGTCGGACCAGTGGCAACGTCGCTCATCGAGCGAGTCGGCTGGCGACCAACGTTTCAGATCATCGGGGTGATTCTGTTCCTGATGTGCATGCTGGGCACGTGGCTGCTCAAGAATCCGCCCCCCGGGTATCGGCCAGATGGATGGAGTCCGCAGGCGGCACCGGCGGAGCGCACGCTGCGCGATATTCCGACCGGTGAAATGGTGCGGATGCCGACGTTTTACGCCCTCTGGGTAGCCTACTGTCTGGGCACCACGGCCGGGTTGATGATCATCAGCCAGTTGGTGCCGTTTGCGCAGAGCGCGGGCCTGGTCGGAACGGCGGCCGCCTTTGCGATTACCGTCGGGGCACTCGGCAGCACCAGTGGGCGTATCGCCTCCGGGTGGATGTCGGACATCGTTGGTCGTCTCGCCACCTTGCGGATCATGATTCTGGTCTCGGCCATTGCCATGCCGGCGCTGTTTCTCCTGCGCGAACAGGCGGTCCTGCTCTACGTGTTTGTTTTCGCCGTCTACTGGTGTTTCGGCACGCAGCTCTCTGTGTTCGCCACCACGGCGGCAGACTTCTTTGGTACGAGGTATCTCGGCCTGAATTACGGTCTTCTGTTCACGGCGTACGGCGTTGCCGGTTTCCTTGGGCCGTTCATCGGCGGCCAGGTCTACGACCGGTTCGAGAGCTACGGGAACGCGTTCTTTATCGCTGCCGTGCTCGCCGTGGTGGCCCTGGCCGCGCTCGCACTCGCGCGTCCCCCGCGTCGGGATGGAGTGTCTGCAGCGACCTGACAGGCTATAGTGTCTACGTGGCAGCTCCCGCGTCGGACCGAGTGGGCTGTCGTCATGATGAGGGTCTTGGAAGCAACACATATCAGGTACCAGGAACGACAAGGGAGACCAGGCGATGAAAAGCGACAAGTGGACACGCCGTAGCCTCATGACCGGGTTTGGAGCGATCGTCGCCGCGTTCGGCGCGCGGCCGGCGCTGGCACGAGCCCAGACGTCGGCTGGCAGCTTTCGGCCGGCCCGCCACGAGCTGGATGCGTGGTTGGATGAGATGCCGGGCCAACACCGCGTGTTCATCGATTCGGCGGACGCCCAGGGTGCCGGCAATGCCGTGCTCTACGCCAACAACCTCTTCCGCGCGAACCAGAGCGCATATTCGCTTGACCCGCACGACGTCGCCATCGTGGTGTGTTTCCGGCATCTCGCCACGGTGTTCGGCTATAACGACGCCATGTGGGCCAAGTACGGCGAACACTTCAGCCGTCTGGCGAGTTTCACCGACCCCAAGACCGACCAGCCTCCGTCGGCCAACCTGTACAACGCCGACGGGTATGGCCGGGACCTGCCGAATTCGGGGAATACCATCGATGCGCAGATCGAGCGAGGGGCGCAATTCGCGATCTGCGATGCGGCAACGCGCTTCTATTCCGGACAGGTGGCTCGAGCCACAGGGCAGTCGATGGACGACGTGTATCCGGAGCTGGTGGCCAACGCGATTCCCAATGGTCGGTTCGTGTCGGCCGGCGTCGTCGCGGCCACGCGCTCCCAGGAATATGGCTACAGCCTGCTGTACTCGATGTAATCGGAAGAGTGAACTTCGTCGCCGGGGGGAAAGTGAAAGGAAGTGTGCCATGAAGAAACTCATGAAACTGGCTGGTCTGGTCGTGCTCGCAACCGCGGCAGCGGCCTGTAGCCCCCCGGCGCAGCCGCCTGACAATGACGAGCCTGTCGAGCGCGAGGAGAACCAGCTCGTCGCGCAGGCAGTGGCGCCGCTGCCGGAGGATCTGCGAGCCGAGGCCACCGTGGTCACCTACGACCCGGCCACGGGGGAACGCAAGGTGCTGCGGCAGGGAACCAACTTCGCCGAGTGCCAGCCCAAGAATGCGGAGACCGGCTTCAGGCGGTGTTACAGCACAGCGTCGGCCCCCCGCCGGGACCTTGAGGCAAAGCTGCGCGCAGAGGGCAAGACCGGTGAAGAGGTCGGGGCGGCCATAGCGGCTGCACGGGAGGCCGGCACGATTCCCGCGCCGCCCCAGGGCATGATGCGATATCGGCTCTACGACGAGCCGGACCGCATCCAGCATCTGTGGGTGATGTCGCTGCCTGGCGCCACGTCAGAGATGATCGGAGTTTCCACGACGGCCCAGCGTGACGCCTCGCTGGCAGGCCAGGGCTTGCCCTGGCTGATGCGAGACGGTACCCCGGGCGCGCATGTGATGATCCCGATCAATCCACGCCCGAGCGAGTCGACCATCACCGACGTCGCCTCGGACGAGATCGCGCAGGCGGTGCTGCCGCTCCCGGAGGATCTGCGGGACGGCGCCACGGTCTACACCTACGACCCTTCGACCGGCGAACGAATCGTGCTTCGGCAGGGCACCAACTACGTCGAGTGCCAGCCACGGGACCCGGAGACGCTGTTCACGCGGTGCCGGCACACGGTGACCGGCCCTCGTCGCGACCTGCAGGCGAAGCTGCGTGCCGAGGGCAAGTCGGCCGAGGAAATTCAGACGGCCGTGGCGGCGGCGCTGGACGCTGGCACGATACAGAACGCGCCGTTCGGGACGGTGTCGTATCGCCTGTATGGCAACGACGATCGCATCAGATACTTGTGGACGATGTCGGTGCCTGGCGCCACCGCCGAGTCGATCGGCGTATCCACCGAGAGCCAACGAGACTCCTCGTTGAGGGGCGAGGGGCTGCCGTGGCTGATGCGCGCTGGCACTCCGGCCGCGCACATCATGATTCCGATTAACAAGTAACGCGAGCCCCTGTAACGTGTGACCCGATCATGACAGGCCGATTCAGTTCCGCGCTGCTCGTTGCCGTTCTGCTCGGTGCGGGCGCCTGCTCGGCACCGGAAGATACTGCGATTCGGTCGGACGAGGCGCCCGAAGTCACCGACGTCGTATCGCCTGATAGTGGTGCTGACGGTATCGTGCCGACGGTCTTCGATGCGGCGTCGAGACCCTACGAGCTCGATGGCCCGTTGGTTCCGGCGACCGTCTCGATGGTCTCCGCGTGGGACATCCCGAACAATCCGCTGACCGACCCGGCTTTGGAGAACACCGAGGAGGGGGCACGGGTGCGGTGGGGGTACCGGTTGTTCATGGACACCCCCGGCGAGGCGTCGCACCTGACCCCGGGCCGCATGTCCTGTGGGAATTGTCACCTGAACGCCGGTCAGCGCGATCTGGCGTTGCCGCTTGTTGGATCGGCCGGGATGTTTCCGGAGTACAACCGGCGCGCGGGGCGCGACTTCACGCTGGCGGACCGCGTCGTCGGCTGCTTCATGCGCAGCCAGAACGCTCCGGGCGGTCTGCCCGGCGGCGGCTCCGGTGACGGTGCCGGCGTGCTACCCGAGCCGAACTCGGAGGAGGTGCTGGCGCTGGTTGCCTACATGGAATGGCTCTCCGGCGGTTTCGCCGCTGGGGAGAATCCGTCCTGGCGCAAACGGAACCGGATTCCGGCCGAGAGCCTGATTCCGCTCGACCAACTCGACCCCGAGGTTGGAGCGGCGCTGTTTACGGAGCACTGCACGCAATGTCACGGTGAGGACGGCCAGGGGGTCCAGATCGGGGACAAGCTGGCCGGTCCGCTGTGGGGACCGGATTCGTGGAACGACGGCGCGGGCGCGGCCCGAGTCTACACGCTGGCCGGCATCATCCGCTTCATGATGCCGTATCTCAACCCGGGTGTGCTGACCGACGAGGAAGCGCAGCAGGTCGCCGCCTACATCACCTCGCAGCCGCGGCCAGCCTATCCCCATAAGGACGAGGACTACCTGACCGAGCCGCGACCGATCGACGCCGTGTACTACGATCGCTGACGGAAGGCTCGCTAGCGGTTCTCTGCGATGTAGGTTGTCACGAATTCCTTGAGCCTCTCGCTCCGGAGACCGATCGTTTCCGCCTCGGTCATGGCTCGGGCACTGTCCCAGCCGTCCTGCTTCACCCGCTTGATGAACCACATCGCCCCGACGCGGTTCGCCGACGCGCAGTGTATGTAGACCGGCTGGTTGCTCGTATCCGCTATCACGCTAAGGAAATTCTCGACGATCTCAGCCGATGGCGCGCGGAACGGAATGTGGATGTACTTCAGCCCCGCAGCCTCTGCGGCGGCCTGGCTCCCTTCGATGTCCGCTCCCTCTTCCTCGGCGGAGCGGAAGTTGATGACCGAGACGAAACCGAGCGCCTTCAGGCCGGCCATCGCCGCCGCCGGGGTGGCTCCCCCGCAGGCCACGGTTGCGTCGACCCGTGTGTAGTTGACGATTCCCTCTGGGGCCTCGCTGTCCTGAGCCCGGATGGTCGTGCTGGTTCCAGAGAGCGCGATCGCCAGGGTCATCAGCGGGCAGCCCAGGACGGTCATGGTCCGTTGCAAAGTGAAATGTCTGAGCACGGCGTGTCCCCCCCCTTTAAGAGTACCGCATCCTACCAAAGTCAGGAGGATAGCGGATAATCTTGCGTGGCGTGGTGGGTCGGTGGACTCCGGTTGGAGAGCCGTTGCGGCGGTTGGGCAGGTCGCTGTGCATGTGGTCGATTGGCAGTCCAGGCCAACCTGTGTAAACATTGACGCCACGGAGGAGAAAGTGAATTCAATGACGACGCGGCCAAACGGGCTGCCTATGGTTGTGGGTGCGCTCTGCGTGGGTCTCTTGCTGGCTCCTGGCATGGCGGTGGCGCAGAATGCCGATATCGCTCGCGATTGGGACGGCCATCCCGACCTGAACGGTGTCTGGCAGGCGATCGGCACGGCGAACTGGGACATTCAGGACCATCCGGCCAGCGCCGGTCCTGTCGACACCGGCGCGATCGGCTCGATCCCCCCGGGGCAGGGTGTGGTGGTCGGCAACGAGATTCCCTATCGGCCCGAGGCGCTCGCACAGAAGCAGCAAAATTTCGAGAACCGGTGGACCGACGATCCGGAGATCAAGTGCTTCATGCCGGGCGTGCCGCGCGCGACCTACATGCCGTATCCGTTCCGGATCATCCAGGGCGACAAGAAGATCATGATGATCTACGGGTTCGCCGAGGCGAACCGGACGGTCCACATGGACAAGGAGAACCCCGAGCCGGCACCGATCGACACCTGGATGGGTCGGTCGCACGGTGAGTGGGATGGCGACACGCTGGTGATCGACGCCGCCGGGTTCAACGGCCAGTCCTGGTTCGATCGGGCGGGAAACTACGCCAGCTACAACCTGCATGTGACCGAGCGGTACACGCCGATGGGACCCAACGCGATTCTGTATGAGGCGACCATCGAGGATGACACCGTGTTCACAGAGCCCTGGACGATCCGGCTGCCGCTCTACCGGCGTCTGGAAGAGAACGCTCAGGTGCTTGAATACAAGTGTGTCGAGTTCTCGGAAGATCTGATCTATGGGCATCTGCGCAAAGAGCCCACGCGCTGACGGTGACCAGACCGGAAGTCTGAGGTGGCTGTAATGAACCGGACACGAATTCGACACACCCTCGTCATGGCGACGGCATCGCTCATTGCGACGCCGGCTACGGCCCTTGCGGCCGACTACCATCACGTGCACGTCACCGCCTCGAACGCCACAGAAGCGGTGAAGTGGTATAGCCAGTACATGGACTGTCTTCCGCTGGCGGATCGTGACGACGGGGTCGAATGTGGCGGCGCGCAGGTCGTCTTCGACTCTCGTCCGTCGCTTGGCACCAGCCAGCGCACCGGGATCGACCACATCTCTTTCTCCTATGCCGACCTGACGGCGAAGATGGCCGACCTCGAGGCTGTTGGTGTTCGTGGATCGGGCGTCAGGCTGCAGCGCTTTGAGGACGGCTCGACGTTGCGCGATGTGCCGGGACTGTTCAAGTACGGCTTCGTCTTCGACCCGTGGGGGACGCGAATCGAGATGGTGGAAGATGCCGACACCCTCGGGTTCCATCACATTCATCTGAGCGCAACTGATCCGGCGGCGACGCTGGGGTGGTATCAGCAGATGTTCGGAGGCGAGAGCGCCAGGCTGCGGGACCGCCTCGACGGTGTGCTGCTCGGCGACATCTGGCTGTTGGCGATGCGCCACGAAGCGGGCACGCCGGCGTCGACCGCCGGGCGCGCGATCGATCACATCGCCTTCTCGGTGGACAACCTCGATGATGCCGCCGCCGAGATGCGGCGAAACGGCGTCGAGTTCCTGGAAGGGCCGGCGGTGCCGGAAGGTGGCCGCACCAGTGCACGGCTTGCGGTCATCGCGGGTCCCGACAACGTCAGCCTCGCGGTCGTTGAGGCCGGGTTCGCGGGTGTGGTCACCGAGCTGTCTGCTGCCGACATCACCACGGATCTGCAGCCATACACTGTGCCCCGCACTCCGTGGGGCACACCTGACTTCCAGGGAGTCTGGACCGGTGATGCCGCGCACGGCATCCCGCTTGAGCGTCCCCGGGACCTCGCCGACGTCGCGGTGTTGACGCCCGAGCAGGCGGCGGCCCGGCGGGAGCGTGGCACGCTGGGAAGTATCTGGGGCTACGAGTCGGAGTGGCGCGACACGACCCTCGGGTATGTGAAGTCCGCCCCCTCCAGGCAAGTGGCCATGGTCATCGATCCGCCGGACGGCCGGATCCCGCCGATGACCCCGCGGGGTCAGGAGCTGCGGGCAGCCGCCCGTGCGGCTCGGCGGCCGCTGGCCGAGGGTCCCGAAGACCTCAGCAGCTGGGTGCGCTGCATTACCCGGAGCCTGGTCCAGACGCCCGGGGTTTACAACAACGGCCTCCAGATCGTGCAGGGTCCGGGCCATGTCGCCATGCAGGTAGAGATGCTGCACGAAACTCGTGTCATTCCGACCGATCCGCGGCCGCATCTCGGATCGGACATCTCGTCATGGCGGGGCGACGCGCGTGGCCACTGGGAAGGTGATATCCTGGTCGTCGACATCACGAATTTCAATGGCAGAGCGCCGTTTCAGGGGTCGAGCGACACCCTGACGATGACCGAGCGCTACACGCGCACCGGTCCCGACACCCTGGAGTATCAGTTCACGATCGACGATCCGACAGTCTGGACGCGTCCCTGGACAGGCAAGTTCACCTACGTCAAGGACGACACGCAGTACGAGCTCGTCGAATACGCCTGTCACGAGGGGAACTACGGGATGACGAACATCCTCAGTGGCGCGCGGTCGCGCGAAGCCGAAGAGAGCAGATAGCCAAGACAGGTCAGCCGGGTTTGATTGGCAAGGTGGCGCAGGCATCGGAAACGTGGTACCGACGGCGTACGGGCAGCCCCAGCACAGCGGGGCTGTGATGAAAGCAGCCTAGCGAGGCGCGGTCTAGGACACTCGTCGGTGTGAGGCGGAGCTTAGCTAGGGGAAGCAGCGAGGATTGGAGCAATGCAAGAGAAACTAATGGTGATGGTGGCCGCAATCGGGTTCGGTGTTCTCATGGTGGGCGCGTCGGTCCAGGCGCATCATGCGTTCTCGGCCGAATTCGATGCCAACAGCCCGGTCAGGTTGCAGGGCAAGATCACCAGGATGGAATGGATCAACCCCCACGCGTGGATTCATCTCGATGTGGAGAATGACGACGGCACCGTGGAGAGCTGGATGGTCGAGGCTGGGCCTCCAGGCGCGCTTGTGCGACGTGGCTGGACGAGAGAGTCGGTAGTTCCAGGCACAGAAGTGCTCGTCGAGGGCTATCAGGCACTTGACGGCGCCTTCAGGGCCAATGGCCGCGACGTCACGTTCCCCGATGGACGACGGTTGTTCGCCGGCTCGTCCGGAACGGGCGCTCCGCTTGACGGCAGGGACCCGAGCGAACGGGGTCGCTAGTCTCGCATAGCGATTCAATCGGCGTGAATCAGCCAGAAGGCGGAGGTGTCACGTTATGAACCGGACTCGAATCGCTCTTGCGCTCGTCGCGGCAGTGGCATCGCTCGGCGCGAACCCTGCGATTGCCCGTGCGGCCGATTACCATCATGTCCACATCACGGCGTCGAGCCCATCGGAGGGGGTTCGATGGTACAACCGTCACCTGGACTGCGAACCGGTGGCGGACCGTCCCGACGCGGCCAACTGCGCCGGTGTCGAGCTGATCTTCGTCGTGCAACCGACGATGGGCAGCACGCAGGGCACCGGCGTGAATCACATCGGCTTTTCCTATCCTGATCTGGCCGCCAAGATGGCCGAGCTCGAGTCGGTTGGTGTGCGCGGTTCAGGGGTCAGGCTGCAGCGGTTCCCTGACGGGGCGACGCTGCGCGACGTGCCGGGATTGTTCAAGCTGGGTTTCATTTTTGATCCGTGGGGAACTCGAATCGAGATGGTGGAAGACCCCGACACGCTCGGCTTCCACCACATCCATCTCAGCGCTTCCGATCCCGCGGCGACCCTGGCGTGGTATCAGGATGTCTTTGGCGGCGAGTCCGCCAGCCTGAAGGGGCAACTGGCCGGGCTGCGCTTCGACGATGTGTGGCTGCTCGTCTCAGAACATGGCGAGGGCACACCGGCCACGACCCAGGGACGCGCCATCGACCACATCGGTTTCGAGGTGGCGGATCTCGATGCGGCGGCTCCCGGGATGCGCGGCAGCGGGGTCGAATTCGAGCAAGAGCCGGCGACTCCGGAGAACGGGCGCACCTCGGCGAAGCGGGCGTTTCTCGTCGGCCCTGACAACGTCAGGCTCGCGGTGGTCGAGACCGGATGGGCCGGCGTGGCCGTCGAGCGGGTCGCCGAGGCCGTGACGACCGATGCCGAGCCATATACGGTGCCCCAGACCCCGTGGGGCGAGCCGGACATGCAGGGCGTCTGGACAGGCAACTCCGCGCACAGCATTCCCCTCGAGCGCCCCCTTGACGCGGATGACGTCGACGCGCTGACTCCGGAGGAGGCGGAGGCGCGCCGCGAGCGCGGGACGTTGGGCAGCATCTGGGGCTACGAGCGGGAGTGGCGTGACACGACACTCGGCTACGTGAAGACGGCCCCGTCGACCCAGGTGGCGATGGTCATCGACCCACCCGACGGCCGGATTCCGCCGTTGACGGCCGAGGCGCAGGCGCGCGCCGACGCGGCCCGTGGCAGGTTCGGGGGCGGACGGCGTCTCGCCGAGGGCCCGGAGGATCTCAGCCTCTTCGTACGGTGCATCACGCGGGGAGTGCCGGGTCTGATGATGCCGTCGATCTACAACAACGGCCTGCAGATCGTGCAGGGGCCCGGATTTGTCGCCATCCAGAAGGAGATGATCCACGAGACCCGCGTCATTCCGACGGAACCGCGCCCGGCGCTGGGCTCAAATCTGCAATCGTGGTTGGGCGATTCGCACGGTCGGTGGGAGGGCGACACGCTCGTGGTTGAGACGACGAAGTTCAACGGGCGAGCGCCCTATCGAGGTTCGGGCGAGAACCTGACCCTCGTCGAGCGCTACACCAGGCTCGGACCGACCACGCTCGAATACCAGTTCACGATGAATGACCCGACGGTCTGGACGAGACCGTGGACCGGGATGTTCAGGTTCGACAAGGACGACGACCAATACGAGCTCGTCGAGTACGCATGTCACGAAGGCAATTACGGCATGACCAACATCCTCAGCGGCGCGCGCTCGGTTGAGCGCGAGCAGGCTGAAGGAAGATAGCCTCAAGTACCTCTATAGTTCGAAAGGGGAGGGACGTGGTGACACATCCCTCCCCGCCCATCCTCCGTCGCGCTGGCGCCCCTCGTCTGGCCACGCACACGCGCTTCCCACCGGTCAGAAACGACTTTCGCTCGGGGGCACGGGCCGTCGTGTCAGCAAGGTCTTCAGTCTCTCTGAGTCAATAATCAAATACATAAAGTCAAATATTATTGACATTAAGTATGAAATTAATTACTTTATGCCGTCCGCTCAGACTGTCGACTCGAGGAACTGGAGGGCAACATGTCGTTTCGTGAGAAGAGCGCCTGGATTTCCCTGGTTTCGATTCTGCTCGTGTCGGGTTTCTTCTTCTGGCACGTGCCCTCGAGGACGACCGCAGAGTCTCACCCCGCCCTCGTCAGGGGCCTGATCTATTGCGTCATCGCCCTCGCGCTCATCGAAGTGGTGGCGCACCTCGTGGTGGCGATCCGTGCGCCGAAAGATGCCAAGGCTCCCAAGGACGAGCGCGAGCGGGTGATCGAGCTCAAGGCGATTCGCATTGCGCACTACGTGTTCGTGGTCGGAGTGTTGCTCGCCGTTTCATCGATGATCCATATCGGAGCCAACGTGTTCGCAATGGCCTATCACGTGCTAATGGCATTCGTCGTGGCCGAGCTTGCCAACTACGGGGCGCGCATCGTGTACCACCGTCGTGGAGTCTGACCATGGTGGCGACCTCGATCTCGAACTCGATCCGGCGTCACCGCTTCGATCACGATGAGATGACGCAGCAGGCGCTTGCCGAGCGCGTGGGGGTGACGCGTCAGACCATCAACGCGATCGAGCTGGGCAAGTACTCGCCGTCCCTCGAAGTGGCATTCCGGATCGCCGCGGTCTTCGGAGTACCGCTCGACCAGGTGTTCGAGTATCAGGGCAGCGCCCAGAAGAAGTAGGGGCGGCCCTCGCTACCAGTTCACCGCTCAGGCCGCAATCGGAAGCTTCGCGGCGATCGCCGTGTCCGCTGAGCAACTTCGGACATTCAACGAGTTCACCAGATCGTTCAGCGGCGCACCGGCGTGATAGGCGAACCTGACAGCAACCTGATCGCCAGCGCACACCTGGATCGGTTCTGGAAGCGGCAGGACGATGTGCTGCGTATACCAGTCGATCGTGCGCTGCTCGTCCAACACAATTGCCAGCACGTGCTTCGTGATCATGCGCACGGCATTGAGGTGCCCGGTTCTCTCGATGGCGACCTCGTCATTCCAGCTGCACACCGGGGAGAAATCGTCAGCGTAGGAGAACCGTTGGAACACGACGGGCTCGCTGAGCGCGG
Source organism: Vicinamibacterales bacterium (assembly GCA_030745255.1). Classification (GTDB taxonomy): domain Bacteria; phylum Acidobacteriota; class Vicinamibacteria; order Vicinamibacterales; family UBA8438; genus NP936. Next base: position 953 of record JASLOY010000002.1, on the reverse strand, counting down.
TTGTCCTGGTCTGCTCGATGGTCGGTTCCTGAAACACCGGAACCGGTGCGACATAGCCCTGGAATTCGAAGTCTTGCGCGACTGGCTCAATTGCCTGGATACACGCCTCGGGCACGAACACCGGAAGTGGACCCCCGAACCGATCGAGATAGCGCCGCTTGAATCCATCGATGACGGGCAGCTGTTTCTCGCGCAGCAGGCCTGTGTGTAGCATTTCACAGATGACGACGTCGACTGGCTCAGGAGGCAGGTAGTGCTCCGCGTCGGCCTGGATCACCTCGACCTGGCTGGCGGCGTCGTTCAATGACAAGGTCGTCCGGGCCGCGTGGACTAGCTCCGGGTTTCGTTCCACGCATCGCACGTGCGCGCCCCGCTGTGCCGCGAGAAACGACAGCACGCCGGTGCCGCCGCCCAATTCGAGGACCTGGCTTCCCGTTCCGACGACACGCTCAATCGCGGCGGCGAACCCACGCAGCCGGTTGGTGTCATTCAGCATGTTGAAGTGATAGTGCAGCGGGATGAACTGCCCGAGTTCAAGATTGTCTTTCGAGTTTGGCATTTGTGGTGGTCCTGCGGAGCTCTTCGTGGCGTGCTTCAGATACTCGTCCCCACCAAGGAGTGAGCAATATCTGCGCCAGTCAACATGCGGCGAATTGATGGCTGATTCTGGGAGGGTTGAGCGGTCCGCGCGCCGCGCAGTGACGGTAGGCCGAAACCAAGAGTCGGGGGGGCGGCGACGGAAAGCGCGGCTCGCGGTGGCGGCGTGGGGCTATGGGCCCCCACGAGCCACCGCGTGGGGTTCGGGGCGCAGCCCCGTCCAAGTAGCTAGTTAGCCAGCGGGTGCGGCCGGATCTGGAACTTCACCAGATTGCCCGGCTCGACTGGGCCGCCCTCGACGTGCCAGGCGGCGTCGGCGCCATAGGTGGCGTAGAGTCCGCGCCCCTTCCAGCCGC